>NZ_DATGTT010000058.1:0-20011 GCF_035301675.1 Lentibacillus sp.
CCCCTCACCATATGTTGGTCGCTGCCGCAAATGTTTGTTGCCACAACTTTCAATATCACCCCGTGGTTGCACTTTCTGCCCACATTCAGCGGATTGACCCCTGGCCCGTCCCGCAAAACCAGATCGGGAAACCCAATGTCCTTGACCTCAACTTCACCCGGACCGACATACGCCACAGCTTTATTGGCTGCCAACTGAACCACTCCTTTAAAAGTAATAGTTGGTGACGAAAAGATCAGCTTGTGTTCATGAATGATAGATGATGGCCTTTTGTAGCTATTGGTTGGTAAAAAAGTTGTAGTGGTAACATTGTATTCCTGTTGATGGACATGTATGCCAGAAATTTGTGTGATGTTGCTTAAACTGCAGCGAGCGCGGTGAAGAAGAGGCTGCGGGCAGACGGGATACGATCCCTCTTTATATTATAATCGAAGGCTTTATGCAAAAAGGGGTGCCAGAGGCAGCAACACATGTGTAAAATTTTTTTCAAAAAAAATGCCCCTTATTAGGGCAGCCGAATCGATTGTAGTCATGAAGGAGGAAGAGGAGGTCTTAACGCTTTGTGGACTGAAGAGATGTGATGAAATGATATATTAATGATCAAAACTAATTATGTATGGATACCAAAGTATCTTGACCTAGCATTGTTGCGCAGCCAAAAATGGTCGTAAAATAGATGAAGAACGGGAGAACAGATCATGATAAGAAAAGGTTTAAAAGTGAAATATCGATAGAAAGATAGACAGCGGTTGATCATACTCCGGTGACAACAAAGGGCGGATTTTCTTCGTAATCGGTAAAAAATCAGACCGACTCAAAAGCTGTATTATAGTAGACTTTTGAGTCAGCCTTTTGTAAATCTGAAAACTTATTGTTCAACGTGTTTCTTAAATTCTTGGAACACGTTGCTTACCTCAGGGCCAATAACGATTTGCACGTGTTCATCATCAATCTTAACAACTCCGTGTGCACCTGTTTGTTTGATTTTTTCTTCATCTACAATTGTTGCGTCTTTAACAACGAGACGCAAACGTGTCATACAGTTTTCATAATCAACCAGATTATCTTTACCACCGATATTTTGTAATAACTTCTTTGCCATATATTCATAATGTCCATGACTCAATTCGAGTTCCTTTTCTTTGTCTTCTCGTTCTTCACTAAATTCTCTGTCGTCCTCTCTCCCTACAAGTTTAATATTTTTTTTCACAATAATGGTGTAGAAAGTAATATAGTATAATACACCGAATACGAGACCAACAGCGATTAACAACAATCCTCTATCAGAAAGCCCTAGGTTTAAAGCGTAGTCAATAACACTCCCGCCCCAAGAAAATCCGATTCGAATATCCAATAAATATAGTGTGGCTCCGGCCAGTCCCGCGTAGACTGAATGAATAAAATACAATAGCGGCGACGTAAATAAGAATGTAAATTCAACAGGTTCGGTCAAACCCGCTACAATAGAAGTTAAAGTCCCAGAGCTCATTAAGGCTTTTGTTTCTTCTTTTTTCTTTTTCTTGGCAGCCTTTGTAATTGCTAGAGCAATGGCGGGAACACCAAAAATCATGACAACGAAGAAACCGCCTAAAAAGTAACCAGCAGTTGGATCACCGTTAAGAAAACGAGTGATTTCCCCTGTTACAATTTCACCAGATTCTGTTTCATAACTGCCAAGTCCAAAATATATATACGTATTGAGTACATGGTGCAATCCAAACGGAAGCAAGAAACGGTTGAGAAAGCCAAAGATAAATATTCCCAATGCCCCTAATCCGGCTAATCCTTGTGCAAGCGAATCAATTCCCTGCTGAGCATATGGCCATAATAATGCAGAAATCCCTGTTACAGGTATCATTGTTACAATAATCATGGTGATTGGAAATTTCTCTCCGCCGAAGAAGGAAAACATATTCGGTAATCGAGTATCTTTAAATCGGTTGTAAATAAAGGCTGCGATTAATCCGGATAATACTCCGCCAAACACACTCATATCCAGATCCGGATTCATGATAGACAATCCTTCACTTAAAATAGATATCGCCAGATACCCGGTTAAAGCTGGAATACCCCTATCTTTTGTTTTAGCAAGCCCCATTGCAATACCGATAGCGATGAGAATATCAATGTTATTAAAAATTGCACCGGCAGCCTGAACTAAGGGCCAGTCAAGAAGATCTTCTGCACTAATACGGAACAATATTCCCGCTGCAGGAAGAGCCACTATCGGAAGCAGCATCGCCTTTCCCAAGTTTTGCATGAAATGTCTCATTATTATTCACCCCTGTTTTAAATCTTTATATGTGATTAATTGGAAGTCATCTGCATCCTTCAACTTTGCCTTTGTTTTTGAATGTGTAAGCATTTCCAATTCCTCTAGACGAGGTGTGGCATATGAGGAGTTTTCCATAATAAATTTGTCTAGATACGCTGGATGGCACATAATCTCAACCGTTTCCGCACCCTTGTAACGATCTAGTATTACCTCTGTATCCGCTAACATAATTTCTGGATTGTATTCAAATTGATCAGTTGTTATCAGATTTGTATCGGCAAATGCCTGATTGAAATTATTTCTGACGGGAAGATCATATTCTTTTGCTAACTTAAGGAACACAGGAAGCATTGGCTCTAAATTATTAATATGATGGTGGCTGTCTATATGAGTCGGTTTCAAACCGGAATCAAGGAAAGCCTCTATTTGGGCCTTCCATTCCTGATAAAGTTCATCCTGATCAACATGAAATTTTCCTTGATAATGATGTAGCTTTTTAAAGTTTCCATCCGCATCAACGAGGGTTTGATGATTGTCAAGTAACGGTTTGCCACACGTTAATGTAAGGTGCACACCTATTCCCAAATGATTGTATTCTTTTCCCAGTTTGTAAGCATGTTCTGCACCGGGCATGTTCGTCATTAATGTCGTCGACGTGAGAACTCCCTTTTTATGGGCATCTATAATGCCATAATTAACCGCTCTAGAATAACCGAAGTCATCTGCATTAATAATAAGCTTTAACATGTTTGTCCCTCTTTCTGAAAGATTATTTAAATAGAGGCCAGTAGTCTTTGTTAGCGTCAATCAGATCATCAAGCACTGCTTTAGCTGTCGGTGCATGCACGATTGTTCTGTTCAAGGTAAGTGCTTGCATGAGCTTGTTGTAGCTGCTTTCATAATAAGCTTCAACAATTAATTTTTCACTAGCATACTGGTTTTCGATGAGTCCTTTATAAAAAGTCGGGATGTCGCCAACTGAAAATGCTTTCGGTCCATGGTTAGTTAAAGCGGCTGGCACTTCTACAAGAGCGTCCGCAGGCAAGTTAGATATAATCCCGTTATTTTCAACCATAACGATATATGTTTCTTTTAAGTTAAAAACTAGAGAAGCCGCAGCCCGAATCATGTAAACACCGTGAATATCGGACTCAACATTTATATCCTTTGACGTCTGCTGTGAAATAATGTGATCGCATAATTCATGCACTCGCTTCTCTCTTCCGTTGATGACTTGTCTTGCCCGTGTATTATCGGGATGTTCTTTTTCAGCCAGGTCGTCCGGGTACAGATAGTACTGAAGATAGGTATTTGGCAAAAACTCCGGAAAGTCGATCAGCATTTGTCTGGCCTTCCTGAATGTTTGGATCCAGGATTCGTCATTTGCAATTTCTTTATCTGTCGGGAGAAAGTCATCATTTATAATTTTATCCTTAATTTCCCGGGTTAAATCATTGCCTTGTTTATCAAGGATTTTGCTGAACCATCCGAAATGATTTAGACCAAAGTATTCCGGTACAAGATCCCAGACATCTTTTTCAAGTAAATCGGCGTAACTTTTCATGATGGCAATCGGCATATCACAAATGTTAAGAATGCGCTCATCATCAGGGAATTCTTTTTTCAAAGCTAAGCCTACAATGGCCGCTGGATTCGTGTAGTTTAAAATCCAAGCATGTTTTGAATATGTCCGGATATCTTTGACTAATTCAATCATATCTGTGATGGAACGCAGTCCATACGCCATTCCACCGGCTCCACACGTTTCTTGGCCAACCACTCCATGCTTAATGGGTATCTGTTCATCAAGCTCACGCATGGCAAGTCCGCCTGTCCTGATCTGGACAAACGCAACGTCAACCCCGCTGAATGCTGTCTTCTTATCTGTTGTGTAGTTGAACGCTTCCAATTCAGGGTAGTGTTCTTTAAGAATCACCTTTGCTGCCTTGGCTATTTTTTCTTGACGTTCCCCGTTCGTATCGTAAAAGGTGATACTCTGCAGCGGAAAATTTTCCTTTTCCTCAACTAAACTCATGATTATACCAAGCGTATACGTACTTCCGCCACCGACAATGACTAAATTTTGTCTTTTCATCATGTAACCCCTTTCTCTTTGTTGTCAATACAAGTATAACTCAATTTATATAATATATCAATACAACTTCAATACAATTTTTGTAACCGGTATGAAAAAAGAATGAAATAATGGTATACTTTAAGATAGCCGAGGAAAGGAGGCAGTTAACATGTGGAATGAATCGATGCCATTATACAAGCAAATTGCGAATAAAATTAAAAATGATATTTCAAACGCTAAATTATCACCTGGGAACGCTATACCTTCAGAAACAAAACTGGCTAAGACATATGGGGTTAGCAGAGTCACCATAAGGGAAGCTATAAAACAACTTGTTGATGAAGACATCCTTTACCGTGTTCAAGGAAGCGGCACTTATATAAGTCATGGAAAAATAGAGCATAATATATTAAAACTGCAAGGGTTTACAGAAGAGATGAATAGTCTGGATAATAATCCATCGAACGAAATTCTTGAGTTTCAGATTATGCCCCCGCCCGAGGATGCTCAGACGTATTTGCATATGGATTTAGACAAAAAAGTGTATTACATTAAACGCCTACGACTTGCGGATTATGAACCGCTCATACTTGAAGAATCATTTTTGCCGGTAGATCTTTTCCCAGATTTATCCATTGATGTAATGAAACGATCGAAATACGAATATATCAGCGGAAAGGGTTATAAAATTGATAGACGTTACGGTAAACTTATACCGCGAATACCTCACAAAGAAATATTGAATTACTTTAATATCGATAAAAACGATCCTTTATTGTTTCTGGAAGCTTATTCAACATTTCAAAATGGAACTGTTTTTGAATATTCAAAAGTATATTTCCACCCGCATAAATATTCGTTCAAATTCATTTCATCCCGAAACGGTGATGACCAAATATATTAGCACATACCAGAAGTCACATTATTGGAGGATTAATCAATGCTTAAGAAATTATTCGGTAAAAAAGAAGCAGAAAAAGAGGTCGCTATTTTTGCACCATTAACTGGGAAAGTTATTCCTTTGGAAAATGTGCCAGATCCCGTATTTTCCCAAAAAATGATGGGAGATGGAGTCGCGATTGAACCCGTCATTGAAACAGTTTTAGCACCTGTTAAGGGGAAAATCGTACAACTATTTCAGACTAAACATGCGATTGGATTGGAAACCGAAAATGGTATGGAAATACTTATTCATATCGGAC
Organism: Lentibacillus sp.; assembly: GCF_035301675.1. Taxonomy (NCBI): domain Bacteria; kingdom Bacillati; phylum Bacillota; class Bacilli; order Caryophanales; family Bacillaceae; genus Lentibacillus; species Lentibacillus sp. The sequence continues at coordinate 5,555 of NZ_DATGTT010000058.1, forward strand.
TTGAAACTGTTCGTCTTAATGGGGAAGGATTCATATCACACGTCCATGAAGGTGATAAAGTGAACCCAGGGGACAAATTAATAACATTTGAAATGAATATAATTAAATCTAAAGCAGAAAGTGTCGTTACACCGGTGATCATTACCAATACAGCTGAAATGCAACAAATAAATGTAACAGAAACTAAAGAAGTGACTGCTGGGCAGGATCACATTCTACTTGTGAGGAAATAAGTATTGAATCGCCGTATTTTTTAATGATGGAACTGCTATACAATAAAAAAACCTTTTTTATAAAAATGAGGGACGGATTGATTATTTATATCCATTTCCCATCTCAAAAAATCAAATCCTTGTCATCTTCAAAATCTGACGCTGACGGGATAACGGGACTGAGAGAAAAGATAACAGCCGATCAGAATTAAATGGAATGCAGATGTTTGGTAGTATTCTAAAGTTCTTCCCGGGTCGCTAACACCTCATTCGTTACATCTTAAACACGACGTTATAACACGAAAGTAATTGATGACAGATCAAAAAAATCGAGAGGAAAGGGGGATGCTTCCCAACTTTCCTCTCACTTCATCGTATGCACACAGATATTTGATTACTCAAATAAATGATATCGCATAGATTCCCTTAATGATTATCTAAAATCGCTACCCCATTTCACTCTGATCCGGCGATTCTGCCGCTGGCGCATCCACCGGGACAGCCTTCGTATAAGTCAATGTTTTACCGGTTATGCCTGCGATAATAGTCAGAACGAGACTTAGCAGACAGAAAAACGAAAATGGCAAATACTCAATCGTCGGCACGCCTAGGACACTGGTGATAAAGACACCGCATACGCTCCATGGAACGAGCGGGTTTATGACTGTCCCTGCATCCTCGGATACCCTTGATAAATTTTTATTAGCCAGGCCAACCTTCTGAAACTGCGGCTGGAATGTTTCGGCCGTTAAAAGAATAGACAGATACTGCTCGCCGACGAGTATGTTAACACCGATAGCATTCAGGGCTGAACCAATGATGACCGACTTGACCGTCCGCAGCATATTCTCAATCGAGGCGAACAATCTGGGCACAAGCCCGAGTTTAAACAGCAAGCCGCCCAGCCCTAACGCAAGCAAAATAATGCCAATTGTGGAAAACATACTCTCCAATCCGCCGCGTGTCAGCAATTCATCGATTTCTTCAACACCTGTCTCAGATACATAGCCTGAAAACAGGATGCCGAACAATTCCCCGACGGATGGCATCGCATGGACGAATGAAACAAGAATCGCACTGAATGCGCCGGCTGCAAGGGACAATAAGGCCGGAGCTTTAAAGATGGAAAAGACAACCAATACAGCGAGCGGGATGACCGCATTATACCAGTGAATCATGCCGGTATCCAACAGCCCTTGCTGATACAATGCCATATCGCCAAAGTCGGCTGCCGAGATTTCCGGTGACATAAAGCCGAAAATCACTAATGCCATCAAAAATGCCGGAACGGTTGTCCACATCATGTTTTTTATATGCTCAAACAGATCGACATCAAGAATCGTAGACGCCATATTCGTTGTATCGGAAAGCGGGGACATCTTATCGCCAAAAAATGCCCCTGATACAATTGCACCGGCGGTCATGGCAAGGGAAATATCCAAGGCCTGGGAAATCCCGATAAAAGCCAAACCGACTGTTGCCACTGTCGTCAGCGAACTCCCGACACAAACCCCTACAATAGCTGTAACGACCATGACGATGGCATAATAATAACTGGGTGACACCAATTCAAATCCGGCGTAAATCAGCGTCGGAATGGTGCCGCTATAAATCCAGGAGGCGATTAAAATACCGATCATAAAGAAGAGAAAGACAGCCCCCATTCCAGATGTAGCCCCTTCGGCAAATCCTTCTTGCAATTTGGCATAAGGAATATTTTTAATGATCCCGTAAATGATTAATAGCAGCAAGGCAATCGTTAAAGGAATATGCGGGGGTGCTTCAAAATAAATAATACTGACCCCTATCACAAAGATCACAGCCAGGATGATGATGACAGCCTCTGCCAAAGGGGGCATTTGCTCACTTTTTATACGAAACATCGGAACCTCTCCTTTTTTACTTTTAAACGAGTTCGATGAGCATTGATTGGGGCACCTCAAGCAATGCTTTCAATCGATTGGTGAATGCAATGGCCTTTCCGCCATCGGCCACCCGGTGGTCAAATGTGAATGTCACATTCATCATCGACCGGATGACAATGGTATCATTGTCACCGACAACAGGCATTTTTTTCGTTTTATGAAAGGCCATCAAGCCGACTTCCGGATAATTGATAATCGGTGTTGCTCCAATACTGCCCATCGGTCCGACATTGCTGACGGTAAAAGTGCTTCCGGTTATTTCTTTTGGTGTCAATTGATTTTCCCGCGCTTTTGCCATAAGCTCCTTCATTTCCTTATGGATAGCGAGAATGGACTTCTGATCCGCATGCTGAATCACCGGGACGATCAATCCTTCTTCTGTGTCTGCAGCTATGCCTATGTGCACGTTTTTTGCCAGCCGGATAACTTCTTTTTCTTCATCAAGTTGAGCATTGAAAATGGGATAATCTTGCAATGCGATGGTGAGCGCCTTAACGAAAAAGGCAGCGACTGACACATCCGCTTGGAGGTCTTTTCTGATTTCCAGTAGTTCGGTCATATCCATTTCTTCCATATGATGGACATGCGGAATGGTGTAGATCGATTGGGCCATTTTTTTGGCGATTTGCCGGCGGCGGCCTGTAAACGGAATAATGGCCTCGTCTATCTTGTCATCAGATGTCTGTTTTTCCTTTGCGGGGGCTGGTTTTGTTGCGTCTTCGGCAGCCATTGTTGCAGCCGCACTTTCTCCTGTTCGGGCAAACATCTGGACATCTTCGACCGTAACCCGTCCGTTTTTACCGGTCCCTTCGACCAATTCTATATCAACACCGAGTTCTCTCGCCACTTTTCGAGTATACGGGGCCGCAATAATTCGCTTCGGGCCGCTTACATGAATCGGCTTTTGCTTTGCCGATGACTGCCTGTCAGCACGATGGGAAGCGGGCATTCGGTGATTTGGCTGTTCTCCGGCTGGATGCTCTGTTTTTGGCGCGGTGTCTGCTGCTTCAATCGTGAGAATCGTTGTACCAACCGAAATGGTCGTTCCTTCCGCAATGAAAATGTCCTTGATCGTGCCTGTCACAGGTGCTGTTAACTCGGTCACCATTTTGTCTGTCTGCAATTCCACAATCGGCTCATCTTGTTCAACATGATCGCCTTCTTTTTTCAAATAGGTGAGGACCTCTCCCTCTGTCATCCCTTCACCAATATCGTGCAACTTTATCTCAACCAATAATGCCACCTCCTAAAAATGGATAACGCTGCGGATCGCCGCCATAACACGTTCCGGTGTGGGGAGATTGTGGTCTTCCAGCGCCCAGAATGGAACATGAATATCTGCCCCGGTCACCCGCTCAACCGGTGCTTTCATATATAAAAACGATGTATCATTAATAAGCGATACAATATCATTTCCGAGCCCGCCCGCAGCTGGCGCTTCATGAACAACGACACACCGGCCGGTTTTCTGCACCGATTCAGAAATAATATCTTTATCAAGCGGATAAAGTGTGCGCAAATCGATGACATCAGACGTGATGCCATTTTTCTCCGCCTGCTCTGCAGCTTCTTTCACAACGGGCACCATCGCCCCCCAGGCAATGATCGTGACATCGGCTCCTTCCTGCAGCAGCGTGCCTTTGCCGAGTTCAATGTCATATTTGCCCTCAGGCACCTCGCCGCGAAAAGCCCGGTATAACCGCAGCGGCTCCAGAAACAAAACAGGATCCGGATCTTCAATCGCCGCAATCAAAAGCCCTTTCGCTTCATATGGATTGGACGGGCAGACGACCTTGATGCCCGGCATATGTGTAAACAATGCTTCCATGCTGTCCGAATGAATTTCCGGCGCTCTCACACCTGCTCCGTAAGGCGTGCGGATTACCATCGGCACCGTAAAGGCACCCTTTGAACGATAGCGCATTCTTGTCGCATGTGTCATGATCTGATCATACGCCGGATAAATAAAGCCCATAAATTGGATTTCTGCAACAGGCAAAAGCCCGTTCATCGCCATCCCAATGGCCGTGCCGACAATGCCTGATTCACTTAATGGCGTATCAAACACCCGCTTCTCCCCGAACGTCGCTTGCAGTCCGTCTGTTGCCCGGAAGACGCCTCCATTTTTCCCGACATCTTCTCCGAACACGACAACATTCTCCCGCTCTTCTAGCATAGTCCGCAGGGCATCGGTAATCGCCTGAACCGGTGTCAGCTGATGTGTCTTTGTATGCATCACCATCACATATCCCCCCGCAGAAAATTCATATACGCTTCCTTTTGCTGTTCGATCGTCCATGTCGGCTCTTCAAACATATAATCATACATATCGCTGACATTGGCAGGCGGCATGGATTCCAGATCTTTCACTGCCTCGTCAATTTCTGCTTTGACCTCTTCCTCTAATGCTTTCGCCCATGTGTCATCCCAGTATCCGTATTCTTTCATAAATAATGCCAGACGCGTAATCGGATCATGGCGGCGGCGTTTTTCATTTTCCACTTTTTGGTCCCGGTACTTTGTCGGATCATCTGCTGTCGTATGGGCTCCGTAGCGCCATGTCACCGCTTCAATGAGCGTCGGCCCGCCTCCGCTTCGCGCGCGCTGTAATGCTTTTTTCGTTTCAAAGTACACAACAAAAATATCGTTTCCGTCAATTCGTATCCCCGGGATGCCATAGGCGAGAGACTTCTGAGCAATCGTTTCGGAATGCATTTGTTTCCAAATGGGAACAGAAATGGCGTACTGATTGTTTTGGTTAAAAAATACGACAGGCGCCTGAAACACGCTGGCAAAGTTCAAGCCTTCATGAAAATCGCCTTCAGACGTTGCCCCGTCACCGAAATAAGTTAGCACAGCCTGAGTTGATTCCTTGTATTGATTCGCCATAGCCGCCCCTGCAGCGAGCGGCAGCTGTGTCGCAATCGGCACCGATGGAGGAACAATGTATTTGCCCTCTGGCGGCACGTGTCCTTCCAATCGCCCATTCCATGAGGATAAAATATTGTAAGATTTCCCGAAAGTTATACTGGCCGCATGGTCCCTGTATGTCGGAAACATCCAGTCATCTTCGCGCAGAGCCAGGGCGCTTCCGACTTGTGCTGCTTCCTGGCCTTCAAAGCCGGGATATGTCCCGATCCGGCCCTGGCGCTGCAGATTGATGACTTTCCGATCAAATGCCCTCATGCATACGAGCTGGCGGTAACATGTCCGCGCGAAATCTTTATCGATCTGATCAGTATAAGCATCATCGGTCATTTTCCCGTTTTGGTCCATGATCCGGATGACAGGGAACGCGCGCTTCATATCTTGTACCACGTTATCACCCTTTCAAGTTATGTTACTCGCGGATATGCCATTTTGGCCGGCGTGTCCGGGTATAGAAGTTATTGCGGCTCTGTTGTTCTTTGATGACCCGGCGAACTTTTCTGCCGGCAGCTTCTGCGGTTGTCACACCATCCGTTTCCGCCTGCTGATAAATGTCGAACAGCATGCGGTAAATGGCTTTTGTCTTAACAAGGACCCGCTCGGGATCCGGACCGTACAATTCATCAGCCACCTGAATCAGCCCGCCGGCATTGACAATATAATCCGGCGCGTATAAAATGCCTTTTTCCTGAAGCTTTTCGGCATGGCCGGGTGTTTGCAGCTGATTGTTAGCCGAGCCGGCAATCGCTTTAACCTTGAGCTGATCAATCGTCTGATCATTGATAATGGCGCCCATGGCACAAGGAATAAAGACATCTGCCTCTGTCCTGTAAATGTCGCCGCGATCAACACTGTATACATTTCCATTTGTCTTTGCTGCCTTTTCCTTGATGATTCTCACCCTGTCGGGGTTCAGATCCGTTACATAAATTTCAGCTCTGGCTTCAAGCAAATGGAAAGCGACCTTGCAGCCCACTTTTCCCAGCCCTTGAATGGCATACGTTCTCGTTCCCAAATCATGACTGCCGAAAAGATATTCAAGAGTCGCTTCCAAGGCGTGAACAACACCTTGTGCGGTCGAAATCGATGAATCGCCGCTTCCGCCATACACTTCAGGGATTCCATTGATGAAGTTGGTTTCTTTCAGTGCCTCCACAAAATCATCGGTCGTTGTGCCCATGTCTGTCCCCGTGTAAAAGCGCCCGTTCAAGGAATCGACAAACTGGCCGAATGCCCGGAATAAGGCAGACGATTTGTCATGTTCCGGATTGCCTATAATGACCGCTTTTCCGCCGCCAAAATCAAGACCGGCCGCTGCACACTTATGCGTCATGCCTTCCGACAGCCGAAGAACATCTTCCAGTGCCTCATCAACAGATTGATACGGATACATCCGCGTTCCGCCTAATGCCGGTCCTAATGTTGTATCATGGATGGCGATAATCGCCTGCAGCCCTGTGGCCGGGTCATTGCAAAACATCACTTGTTCATGGTGAGCCATTTGTTCAAAAATATTTTTTTCTTGCTGCTTGTCTGCCAGCTGCTTCATAAACCACTCCCCCTTATATTTTTTTATGAAATAAAAACTCCCGTTTCCTCTGCAGAGCATGTTTAAAAAGGACAGCTCGCTTAATCCCGCCCTCAACTATGATACCGGTTTCATTTTTGCCATCGCTGCTTTGTTTCGGACGTTTTCGATGATGGATGAAGCGCTGCTGTTCCTTGATTGGCTGTCCATCTGCCCGCCTCTTAACACATGCGCATAACCTTCATTCATCACCGGCAAACAACCTGCAGGATGTAGTCATTTTTCAACCCCTAAAAGTATTGAAACAATTTTGTGAACACATCCGGATACAGGGTGTACTACGTCGTATACCGCGTATGGATATTATTCTTTTTCCATGTCGGCTGCTGAAACTCGTATAGTTCCAGCGAAAGCGCTAAATAGCGTTTGTCGTAAAGCAGCCTGAAATGGTCTTTCACCGTTTTAAACAGATCGTCGCATATCTTATGTTTATCTTCTTCGGTGCGGCCCTTTCCCAGTTTTAGTGTCACATGCACAAAAGCATCATCAGACGAACCGTCAGCAACGACATAATCCGTTAACATCATCGCCCGGCTGCGCAGTCCTCCCGCCGGGATTACATCACGATGGGAAAGTAGTGTCTCGTTCATCTTTCGCAGCAAACCCGGCATGTCTGCTTCGGCTTGAATATTGTCTGTATATTCAATATATAGATGCGGCATTTTGCCCGTCACCTGCTTCTTCATACACGTCCTCGCCAACAATCGTACTAGCCAGCCGGCCGATGCCTTCGATTTCCGTTATCACTTCATCGCCAATGGCCGTATCAACGGAACCTTTAGGTGTCCCTGTTAAAATAATATCGTTCGGACCGAGTGTCATAAAGCTGCTTAAAAATGCGATTAAATCCGGTATGCTAAACACCATATCAGCTGTTGTGCCTTCCTGGGTCAGTTCGCCATTTATATACGTGCGCAATGTTAAATTCATCGGATCGGCTATATCGTCTTTATCCACCAGCCACGGCCCGATCGGTGTGCAAGTATCGCGGTTTTTTGCCCTTAAGTTCGGACGGTAGTAATTTTCCAGATAATCACGAATGACATAATCATTCGCAATGGTATAGCCTGATACGTAATCATACGCATCTTCTTTTTTCACATTTCGGGCTGTTTTGCCGATCACAACAGCCAGCTCGCATTCATAATGCATAAACTCAGTATGGCTCGGCCGGTATGTATATCCGCGATGGCCGATGAATGTATTAGGTCCTTTTAAAAAGACGAGCGGTTCTTCCGGGGCGGAAAAGGACAGTTCCTTGGCATGGTCAGCATAATTCAAACCTAGTGTGAACACTGTGCGCGGCTGGACAGGCGGCAGCCAGACGACCTCATGTTCCAGAGCGGTGCGGCCATCATGGAGTTTAATTTTTCCGTTCTGTTCCACAGCATCATGGATTAGCCCGCCAAAAGCGACACGTGCATGTTTCATATAACAGCCCCTCCTTGTATGCGGCTTTCACGTATGATGGTATTTTCCAGCACACCGACGCCGGTGATGTCAATTTTGACACGATCGTTTTCCCGGGCAAGCGGCGCGTTTTCCGGGACACCGGTGCAAAACACGTCCCCTTCATACAGCGTCATAAATGCGGTCACGTCTTCGATGAGCTTTCCGACAGAGCGAATCAAGTTTTGTGTGTTGTTCTCCTGCCGCAGCTCGCCGTTGATATAAACACGAATGTCCAGGGCGTCCGGATCAGGTATAGCTTCCCGCTCGGTAATCCAGGGGCCGATCGGACAAAAGCCGTCTCTTGCTTTTTCTTTGACTGCAGGGCGATACACGCTTTCATGGGGGATCGTTACATCATTTACGACTGTATATCCTCGGATATATTCCATTGCCTCTGATGCTTTCACCCGGGATGCCGTTTTGCCGATTACTACTCCAAGGGATGCCCCCATCTCCAGTCTGGATACACCGGCTGGAAGCGGAATCGCCGCATGAGCGCTGGTGTATGTATTTTTAGGTTTGATATATAAAACGGGTTCCTTTGGCGGCGCTTTATAAGGATCCTTATGCATAGCCGGCTCGAACGCTTTAAAAGCGCCTTGATAGTTTAAGAGCGTCCCGTAAACTGTTCCGGATACAGGCACATCATAGGAAAGCTCCTCTGTCTTGTATTTTTTTCCGTGAATGACAACAGTCTGACCCTGCTCAGTTACCGTACCTGCAACTGTTTGACTGACACCGTGCAAGTTCATTGTTACATGGCTCATATCAGCTCACTCCCCTATTGTGATATCACACATCATGCCAGACAGAAAGACCAGTGTGACGGCTGGTCTATGGCCAGGGGCGGATATTGTCTGTCATCAGATGGCAATATCCGCGCCGGCTTAGACCTGTCACGCATGTTCTAGCGCCCGGTAATTGCCATATTGTCCTTGATAAAATGTCAGCGGACGGCCATCCCTTAAATTGATTTCCAGCACTTTTCCAATAAATAAAGTATGATCGCCGACGACATAGGAATCGTACACGTCACAAACGACCGTAGCCAGTGAATCCCGGACAATAGGCATGTCATTGATCAGATCAAATTCCACACCATCGTCTTTCTCTTTTTGACCGGCAAAATGCATGGAAATATCCTGTTGTTCTTCGCCGAGTATACTAACCGCAAACCGTCCGGAATGGTGGATTTTATCAAGCATGGTCGCTCTGTTGTCAACGGAGATGGTAATTAACTTTGGATTCATTGACACGGACATAAAAGCATTCGCCGTCATACCGTGGACATTTTCCTCTGTCTTCGTTGTAACAACGGTTACACCCGTTGCAAATTTGCCCATTGTATTACGAAAGGCTCTATCATCCATCCTAACGCTCCTTTCCACATTTTGATGAACCGAAAAAGAACACACATCTTTCCGCCATACTATTCATATCTTATGGGAGAGCTGTCCGGCTGGACACTGTTTTTTCAAGCCATTGCCGTCTGCCGGCGGCAATGGCTATTACGGGCTAATGTCAACTCTTGAACATGCTGCGAAACACGAATTTTTATTTAGAAAAGATTCGTCCGGACAATAGCGCCCTCGGACGCTTGAGCGCTCGCTCTGCTGATCTTAAATGACGAAATCCGGTTTTCGTTTTTTCCAAAGTGGCTTCGGTTGTCGCCACCATTTCACCTGATGTGAAATCAACAAATCCCATCGCCTCATCAAACCAGCTGTCCGGCGCTTCGTGTCCCCAGAATGTGGCACGCTGCGGATCATCCAGATCCCAGCGAACAGGTTCAAAATCCGGATCGCCTGTGAAATAGTCGCCCGTATACAGTTCAATCCGGTTGCCGTCCGGATCGCGGAGATACAAGAAGAAGGCGTTGGATAACCCGTGGCGTCCCGGGCCGCGCTCAATATTTTTGGCATAGCCCATCGATGCAAGCACATCGCACGCATGGATAATGCGCATCGGGTCGCTCAGCCAGAATCCGACATGATGCAGACGCGGCCCCTTACCATTCATAAACGCCACATCGTGAACAGACGGCTTGCGGTACAGCCAGGCTGCCCAGATACGGTCATCTCCTTGAGTCGTTGTATACTCGGAAACGCGATAGCCAAGGTCATGAATATAAAAATCATATGCCTTCTGGACATCAGGCACCATGCAGTTGAAATGGTCAATCCGCTGCATGCATGCCCCTTTGTACAAGTCAAAACGCTGCAGTGCCCGTTGGACCGTATCCATTTGGCAGAAGAATTCAACAGGAATACCGGACACATCCGCTACGCGAAGCGCACGTCCGACAGCCCGCTGACTGCCGGCCTCCATCCACTTCACCGGCATCCCTTTACGGGTAAAAAATGCTGCCAGTTCATCCAAATCTTGTTCCCGGGCTACTTTATAACTGATAACTTCCACACCAGGTGTTTCTGCTTTCTTCAGCACATAGCAATGATGGCTCTGTTCTTCCAGCCCGCGCAGATAAACATGCTTATTGTCAGCTTCCGTTTCAATGAAACCTAAAGCGTTTACATAAAAATCCCTCGCAGCCGCTAAATCCGTTACACGTACAATCGCTCGTGCCGTCCGGATAATATTGAAAGTCTCCGTCACTGATTTTACCCCCCTACGCTTTGATCAAGCCTGGTTTGGATACGTTTTGGCGGTCAAGAAATGCCCGGACCTTTTCCTTATAGGATTCTTTATCATACTTATCAAAATAAGCCATTCCCATTTTGACCGGATCACCGAAGAAATAATATTCATAATGCGTCTGGCGGTTGCCGAATGCACTCATCGTTAAATCCCAGGCTAAGCGGAAAATCTGCACACGTTCATAGCCTTCTACATTTTTGCCTTGCATGGCCCGGTGCAAAATCGGCCCGATTTCTTCATGATGAAAGTCTGCATGTGTCGGGATGCCCATCAAGCCTGATGCGCCGAGAATCCGGACAATCTCCGCCAGCCGCGGATAAATGCGCGGATACCAGTTTCTCGCTGCATCCAGCGCTGCAAAGTCCGGTGTCATGACACCCCATTTATCGAGTGATGCATTATGCTCGGCTCTGTACAGATGGGATTTCATCGTTTCCAAAGTCAGCATGATTTCTGTTCCTTTGTCTTTGACATGCTGGAACCCGTCAATGCCGATGGATTCCATTAATGTCAGCACAACACCTAATATGAACTCTGTTTTGGCGACGTTTTTCGCCACAACCTGGTGTGACATATGCACAACAGCATTTGTCTCGCCAAACGCGCGGTTGCAGATGGAAGAATTGCCGCAAATGAAGACACGGTCCCAAGGGACAAGCACATTGTCGAACGAAACAATCGTATCGCCTTCTTCAAATTGCGCACTCAGCGGATGATCAAATGCGTTATCACCGCCGACAAACGCTTCGCGCGATAAATATTTCAGACCAGGTGTGTTATTCGGAAGGGCAAACGCCAGGGAATACGGGTCATCCGATACATCCGCTTTAATAACGGTTGACGGGAACACAAGAATCTCGTCTGTAATACCGCCCTGTGTCGCAAGCAGACGGATGCCATCTACAATAATCCCCTCATCCGTTTTCTCGACAAGATGCAGCGCCACGTTCGCATCTTTCTGTTCTGCCTGCATTTTTGCCCGGTTGACTTGCGGATGGATTAACGTATGCGTCAGACTTAAGTCATTCTCACGCGCATATTCGTAATACCTGCGTGCGTTTTCCGCAAACATCGGATCGCCCTCTGCATAAAAATCGGCTGCAGCGCCCATAGCCATGACATCCGCGTTCAAGTAGTCAGGCGAGCGGCCCATTAACCCTCCCGTATATTGCTGCCATTCCATGATCGCTTCACGGCGTGCGATTAAATCATCCACCGTTTTCGGCACCATAAATGTCTTGCTGACTGGATCCCCCGTTGTCGGGGACGTATAGAGCATTTTCTCCGGCTTTTCATGCTGAATATCATATAATTTAGCCATGGATTGAACAACACCCTTAAAGGCCGGATGTTCTGTGACATCATCAACACGTTCCCCGTGGATATACACGTTATTATGAGCTTCTTTCAGTCTATTAATATATTGCTGGCCTGTTTTGGCACCCATGATTTCTTCCTCCTTACAAAATCCATTCACATTTTAAATTTATTTGATTACTTTTTGCCAAACTGCGGAATATGATGGTCCGTCAGGGCAACATGAATGATTTGTGTTTCTGTATAAAAATCAAATGCATAATGCCCGCCTTCTCTGCCAATTCCGCTCGATTTGGAACCGCCAAATGGGGTCCGCAAATCGCGCACATTTTGTGAATTAATCCAGAACATGCCAGAATCAACTGCTTGCGCCACACGGTGTGCACGCTGAATATCCCGTGTCCATACATAGCCGGCAAGACCATATTTGACATCATTAGCCAGTTCAATCACTTCATCTTCATCTTTAAATGACATGACCGCCAGCACAGGGCCAAAAATTTCTTCCTGGGCAACTGTCATATCATTCGTCACATCCAGCAGTAACGTGGGCGGAATAAAATTCCCGCGCTTAAACGCATCAGCAACATGGCCGCTATAAATTGTCGCTCCTGCCTCTTTAGCCATGTCAAGGTAGCGCTGTACATTTTTAAAATGTGTCGTGGAAATGAGCGGACCTACTTGTGTAGCGTCATCCATCGGGTCGCCGACAACGATACGGTCCACGCGTTCTTTAAGAGCCTGAACAAATTCGTCATAAATATCGGCATGGAGGAACAAGCGGGAATTGGCTGTACAACGCTCGCCGTTAAACGAGAAAATGCCCCATGTACAAGCATCGAGCGCGCGGTCAAAATCCGCGTCATCAAAAACGATGATCGGTGATTTTCCTCCCAGCTCCATAGATGTGCGCTTTAGAGTATCAGCACCATTTTTCATAATGTCTGTGCCTGTCTTCGTCTCGCCCGTAAAAGAAATAAGCTTCACATCGGGATGGGCAACAAGCGATGCCCCTGCTGTCTCGCCGTATCCGTGCACAATGTTGAAAACACCTGCCGGCAGCTCAGCTTTATCGATGATTTCCGCCAATCGGTTAGCTGTGATCGGCGACCATTCCGCCGGTTTCAACACAACGGTATTTCCTGTTGCCAGCGCCGGCGCTAATTTCCATGTCTCCAGCATGAACGGCGCATTCCACGGCGTAATCAGCCCGGCAACACCGACGGGTTTCCGGACGGTATAGTTGATGAATTCATCATCCACCTGGTATGCTTCTCCTGCCATGCGTGCAGACACCATTTCGGCATAGAAACGGAAATTATTGGCGGCCCGGGCTACCATTTTCCGCGTCTGGCTGATCGGCAATCCTGTATCATATGACTCTAACGGTGCAATTTCTTCAATATGCTCATCAATGATGTCTGCAATGTTGTTGATATATGCGAGACGCTCTTTCACTTTCAGCCTTCCCCACGGCCCTTTAAAAGCTCGATCAGCTGCCTCGACCGCTTTATCAATATCCGCCTCTTCTCCCTCAGCCACCTGATTTATCACATCATTTGTAAACGGATTCATATTTGCGAATGTTTTACCAGATGCGGCATCAACAAATTCACCGTTAATATAATGCTTGATGTTTTTAACGTTTTGTTCAATAATCTGCTGTTGCTTGGCCTGTACTGTCTGACTCATCTTATTCACTCCTTTGAAAGGTCTCCAAAGCCTCTGATCACACTCATTCTCTATGGGGTAACGAATGCTTTCAGCTCCGATTCAGCATAATAATTTTTTAAAACGTCCTGGATTTCTTCTTGCAATTCTGGCGTCGGAACGTCCATCGGCAGGCGTAATGTCGGATTAATTTTACCTAACATGCCGAGCGCTGCTTTGGCCGGAGCAGGGTTTGTATCTTTAAACAGCACATCATTAAGCGGCATTAACTCATAATGCAAATCCTGCGCCCGTTTGAGGTCTCCTTCATTCCATGCATTATGCATTTCAGCCACCTTTGCCGGTGCAACGTTGGATGTTGCGCTGATTGAGCCGGATCCGCCGATAGCAAGCATCGGATAGCAGAGTAATTCAATTCCAGAAAATAACATAAAGTCCCTGCCGCAATTTAACAGCACACGGTTAACATGCTCGAAATCCTTATTGGATTCTTTCACACCGATGATGTTCGGACAGTCCCGATTGAGTTTTGCAATCGTTTCCACTTCTAAGTTGACTGCAGTTCGTCCGGGTATGTTGTATAGTATGATTGGAATATCGTTGGTATCGGCAACGGTTTTGAAATGTTTATATAGGGCTGCCTGATTTGGTTTATTGTAGTAAGGAACGATCACGAGGGCTGCATCAGCGCCGATGGCAATAGCTTTTT
>NZ_DATGTT010000059.1:0-29431 GCF_035301675.1 Lentibacillus sp.
CGGCTCAAGAGTTTGCCGCCAACTTCCTTCAGATTCCACCTCACGATGGACACCCTTGTCTTTGGCTAACGGTTCCTACTACCAAGTCCGTAGGAGACTTTCACTCCCTAGACATAACACATGCCCGGCGCACAATAAAAAACGCTCCCCCCTTTATATACGGGGGGAGCGCAATATGCTTATGAATTTACGAGCCCAATAAAAATTGTACGCACCGACCTGTAAAAAGTCAAGCAGCTATTATCATTGCGTGTTCAAAAAAGGAGGATAAAGTAAAACTTCATTCAGCGTATTGAACAGAATCGGGCATTTGAGGTCAGTTAACCGTCAAAGCTGCCCTGAATTGTTACCGGACCTTTTAAGCACCCGCTTTATTTATTATCTTCCTCTTCATCGCTGTCATCGAAATCATCATCGTCGAAGTCGTCCTCATCTTCCTCAAACTCATCATCAAAGCCTGTATTGTCAGTGCTATCATCACGTTCATCCAGCACTTCGTCTTCAAATTTATTTGTCAGGATTTCAACATTATCGTCAACCTTATCCAGATCGCCTTCTTCAGGCTGTTCACGCGGGACTTCCTCTTTCTTCTTCTTTTTCTTCTTCGCCTTTTTCTTTTTCTTCGGTTCCGGTGAGGTGACGATTTCATCCATCTGTTCAACCGGGTACCAGCGCTTCAGACCCCATACGTCGGATTCAATTGTGAGAAATCTGCCGTCTACTGTCAGATCCGTATAAAACTGAGCAATAAATTCCATTTTCTGCTCGTCTGTAAATCCTTTCAGTTCGGCAACCTTGTTGTAAAGATCATTAAAATTCTGTGCTTTTTGCTCATCATGCAAGATTTCACTAGCCAACTCCAGCATTGATGTCACTTCAAGTTCTTCGCGGCTGTAATTTTTCAAGCTCACTATACCGCACTCCCTTTTCTATATATTTCATAGTCAAGGCATTCTCGCCTGATCACTAACTTTATTCACAGATTTGCTCAAATCATACCATTCATTATAAACAAAAATGGGCCGAATATGCCAGCAGAAAAACAAAAAAATTGAAATTAACCTAAACTATCCCAAACCGTAAATAAAGGAATCGGCTGTTTCACCGATTCCTTATAACCCGCTCTTCAATCCTTACATATTCCTTCTGTATTGTCCGCCGACTTCATAGAGCGCATTTGTGATTTGTCCCAGACTGGCCACTTTTACAGTTTCCATTAATTCAGCAAAAATATTGCCGCCGGATGCCGCTGTCCGCTTCAGCTGTTCCAATGCTGCTTCCGTCCGGTCTTTGTGTGCATCCTGGAATTTATGCAGTTCACTGATTTGGTGCTCTTTTTCCTCATTGGAGGCACGGGCAAGTTCCATTGAATTAATGTCATCCGCTGTTGTCGGATTCGGGCTCATGTACGTGTTCACCCCGACAATCGGCAGCTCTCCTGAGTGTTTTTTGCCTTCATAATACAAGGACTCTTCCTGGATTTTGCCGCGCTGATATTGCCGTTCCATCGCCCCGAGAACACCGCCGCGGTCATTCATATTTTCAAATTCCTGGAGAACCGCTTCCTCGACCAGGTCAGTCAATTCTTCCACAATGAATGATCCCTGGAGCGAATTTTCGTTTTTGGTCAGGCCGAATTCTTTATTTATGATCATCTGAATGGCCATCGCACGGCGGACGGACTCTTCTGTCGGTGTTGTGATTGCTTCGTCATAGGCATTGGTATGCAGCGAGTTCGTGTTGTCCTGAATCGCAAGGAGTGCCTGCAGTGTCGTGCGGATATCGTTAAAATCAATTTCCTGGGCATGCAGTGAGCGCCCGGAGGTCTGAATATGGTATTTCAGTTTCTGGCTCCGCTCATCCGCTTCATATTTGTCGCGCATCGTAATTGCCCATATGCGGCGGGCAACCCGGCCGATCACCGTATATTCCGGATCGAGCCCATTGGAGAAGAAGAACGACAGATTCTGTGCAAATTTATTCACATCCATTCCCCGACTTAAATAATACTCAACATACGTAAATCCGTTTGCCAGTGTAAATGCCAGCTGAGTGATCGGGTTTGCTCCGGCTTCGGCAATGTGATAGCCGGAAATTGATACCGAATAGTAGTTGCGGACATTTTTATCGATAAAGTATTGCTGGATGTCACCCATCATTCTTAGAGCAAATTCCGTCGAGAAAATACACGTGTTCTGTCCCTGATCCTCTTTTAAGATGTCGGCCTGAACCGTACCGCGAACGACTGAAATCGTTTCGTCCCTTAAGTTTTCATACTCTTCCCAGCTTGGTTCACGGTCATTTTCTTCCTTGAATTTCGCCAACTGCTGATCGATTGCTGTATTGAAAAACATGGCTAGAATGATTGGCGCCGGCCCGTTAATGGTCATCGACACAGACGTCTTCGGATCGGTCAGGTCAAACCCGCTGTACAGCTTTTTCATATCGTCCAACGTACAAATGCTGACACCGCTCTCACCGACTTTTCCGTATATATCCGGGCGCGGTGCCGGGTCTTCGCCGTACAGGGTCACCGAGTCAAATGCTGTTGACAGCCGTTTTGCTTCACTGTCTTCGGATAAATAATGAAAGCGGCGGTTGGTGCGTTCCGGAGTGCCCTCTCCGGCAAACTGGCGCGTCGGATCCTCTCCCTTGCGTTTGAACGGAAAGACGCCTGCTGTGAACGGAAACGAACCCGGAACATTTTCCTTCATCAGCCATTTCAGCCGGTCGCCCCAGTCCATGTATTTCGGCAGCATGACTTTCGGAATCTTCAACCCGGAAATGGACTCCGTGTTCAAATCCATTTCAATGTCTTTATTGCGGATTTTGAATGTCATCGTATCCTGACTGTATTTTTCTACCGTTTCATCCCAGCTGTCCAGCTTCCTTTTCGCTTCGGCCGCCAGTTTTTCTTCATACGTCTGGATTGCCTTGTCGATGGCTTCAGCGCTTTCTTCATCGTCCAGCACATTTTTGGCGCCTTCAAGCTGAAAAAGTTTTCGTGCGATATCGCTTTGCTTTGCCGTATGTTCATGGTAGCTGCGCACATGCTGGGCAATTTCCTGCAAGTAATGACGACGCTCATTCGTAATGATCATGTTTTGCTTCTCGGCAACCGTATGCCGCTCAAAATCGATGGTATTTTCCCAGCCAAACTTTTCATTCAACGTGTCAATCATGGATGCAAATAGTGCATTTGTTCCCGCATCGTTAAATTGACTTGCAATCGTCCCGAACACCGGGAACTTTTCCTTGTCTTCGCCGAACAGCAAATGGCTGCGCTGGTATTGTTTCCGCACCTGGTTCAGTGCATCCTCGGATCCTTTCTGTTCAAACTTGTTAATGACGACGAAATCGGCAAAATCGATCATGTCGATTTTTTCCAGCTGTGATGGCGCACCAAATTCAGCCGTCATAACATACATGGAAAGGTCGGTGACATCAGTAATCGCTGCATCTCCCTGTCCAATGCCGCTCGTTTCGACAATTATGAAATCGTAATTGGAAGCGCGGAGGACATCGAGCACATCCTGAAGCGACTGGGACAGCTCTGTTCTTGATCCGCGTGTTGCGAGTGACCGCATATAGACACGATCCGTGAAAATCGCATTCATCCGGATCCGGTCACCAAGCAGTGCTCCGCCGGTTTTCTTTTTCGTCGGATCGATGGAAATGATGGCGATCTTCTTATCCGGTATTTCATTAATAAAGCGGCGGATCAGTTCATCAGTCAGTGAACTTTTTCCCGCACCGCCCGTGCCGGTAATGCCAAGAACCGGTGCGTTATTCGACTGTGACTGCAATTTATTCAGAACGGACTGCTTTTCGTCATCGTCGTCATCATGGTTTTCGATATAGCTAATCAAACGGGCGACTGCCTGTCGTTCCCCTGTTGCGAGTTTCTTCCGGGCCTCATTTAAGTCAAACGGGGGGAGGAAGTCGCATTCTTCAATCATATTGTTAATCATGCCCTGAAGCCCCATTTCACGGCCATTATCCGGCGAAAAAATACTCGATACACCATAATCCTCGAGTTCCTTGATTTCACGCGGGATGATGGTACCGCCGCCGCCACCGTAAACTTTAATATGGCTTGCGCCGAGTTCATTGAGCAGATCAATCATGTATTTGAAATACTCCACATGTCCGCCCTGATAGGATGATATGGCAATCCCCTGAGCGTCTTCCTGAACGGCTGCATAGACAACCTCTTCCACTGAACGGTTGTGCCCGAGATGAACGACTTCTGCCCCGCTCGATTGAAGAATCCGGCGCATGATATTAATCGAGGCGTCGTGACCATCATACAAGCTTGATGCCGTTACAAATCGGACCGGATTGACCGGTTTATAAATCTGAACTTGTTCCATGAAACCCCTCCTGTTTAAATTTCGTGCTTAGTGCGTCTCATTTGTCTGTATCCCGTCGACTGAAAGGGATTGCATCAGAAAATGGATCTGGCGTTCAGCGTACTCTTTCAGTGTGAATTGTTTTTGCAGCATCCATCTTCTGAACCCCCACATCTGCCCCTGAACAAAAATATTGTTGGCGATAAGGGCTGCATCCTGTTTATCCATGGCTTCCGGCAGGCATGTAACAATCATTTTTTCAAGCATGGCAACCATATCCCGTTCCTTCTGCAGGACATATTCTTTCGTCTCTTTTTTGAGTGACTTGACTTCCTGATACATGATAATGATCTCTTCCTGCATGTCATCCATCAGGTAAAAGTATGATTCAGCGACTTTTTCCAGATTGGCAAGGGATGGATCCTGCCAATCAGTCGCCGCTTCCAGGCGCTCCCTGACCTGGTCATAAATCGCATCACACACCAGGAACAGCACATCTTCTTTCGTCCGGATGTATTCATACAATGTTCCGATACTGAAGCCCGATTCCTTGGCAATTTCTCTTGTTGTTGTGCGGTGGAACCCTTTTTCCTTGAATAAGGCAATCGCGCCTTTGATCATCTGGTTCCGCCGTTTTTCAACCAAATCAGTATCTTTGACAGAAGAAACAACTTGATTTTTTGTCATTCAGCCGCCCCCTTCCTTTTTCCATTGATTATAAATATCCTTTGCACGTTTATATGGATCGTCTTCTGCTTCGATGGTCATGTCCGTGTTTTCTGCATATGCCCTGACATCACGCCAGATCTCTTCGCGGATTAATTCGTAAACTTCAAGCTCCTGCTGCTGTTTCCGGCGTTTATGTCCTTCTTCTGTATTGTACAGGTAATCATGATGCTCATTGATTTTTTTCCAAAATATATCGATTCCTTTATTTTCGGTTGTGATTGTTTTGACAATTGGTGTTTTATGAGCATCTTTAGATGACATCATGACAAGCTCTTTCAGGAGGCCTTTCAGTTTCCCGACACCGTCAAGATCAGCCTTGTTAATGACGAACATATCGGCTATCTCCATGATGCCGGCTTTGAAGATCTGCAGCACATCACCACTGTTCGGTGTTAGGACAAGTGCAGTGGTGTCAACGATTTTCATGATATCGAGCTCTGACTGACCGACGCCGACCGTTTCCACAATCACAACATCAAATCCGTACGCGTCACATATCCTGACAGCATCCTTGGTCGCTCGGGCAAGGCCTCCCAGACTGCCGCGCGTTGCCATGCTGCGGATATACACACCGTCATCGGTAAAATGCTCATTCATGCGGACCCTGTCACCCAGGAGTGCACCACCGCTGAACGGACTTGTCGGATCAACTGCTATCACCGCAACCGTCTTGCTCTCGTTGCGGATGTGGGTGATCAGACGATTCACAAGTGAACTCTTCCCTGCACCCGGTGACCCGGTAATCCCTACATAGCGCGCATGCTTTTTGCTGGCAAACACGTCACTCAGCATGTCAAGCTTTTCAGGATGGTCGTTCTCAACCATCGTGATTGCTCTGGCCAGTGCACGTATGTCGTTTCGTTTCATCTGTTCAACGAGTTGGTGCATGATTGTCTTCCTTTCTCCTAATTGTCTGATGTTGTGCTGCGATTGCTCGAAATTGTGACAACTTGAGCCAAATCAGCCTATGAAACTATTTCGTCAGCATCCGCCCAATCACAAGCCGCTGGATTTCGTTTGTTCCTTCATAGATTTGCGTAATCTTGGCATCGCGCATATAACGTTCGACCGGATAGTCTTTCGTATAGCCATAACCGCCAAATACCTGGACCGCTTCAGTCGTTACACGCATTGCTGTGTCACCGGCATACAGTTTTGACATGGCTGATGCTTTTCCGTATTCTTTACCCTCTGACTCAAGCCATGCCGCCTGGTAGGTTAACAAACGGGATGCCTCTATTTCTGTCGCCATATCCGCCAGTTTGAATGAAATACCCTGGTTAGCAGCAATCGGTTTGCCGAACTGCTCGCGCTCTTTTGCGTAATCCACCGACGCATCGAGAGCACCTTGGGCGATTCCCAATGCCTGTGCTGCAATGCCATTGCGTCCGCCATCAAGCGTTGTCATGGCGATTTTAAAGCCTTCACCTTCGCCCCCAAGCAAATTTTCTTTCGGAATGCGGCAGTTTTCAAAAATGAGCTCTGTTGTAGGGGATGAACGGATGCCGAGTTTCTTTTCTTTTTTCCCAGTTGTGAAACCTTCCGTATCCTTTTCCACAATAAATGCGCTGATTCCTTTATGTTTTGCTTCGGGATCGGTCAGCGCAAAGACAATGTAAATATCAGCCACACCGCCATTGGAGATCCAGACTTTGTTGCCATTCAGGATATAATCATCGCCATCTTTTTTGGCAACGGTTTTCATGCTGGCCGCATCACTGCCTGACCCTGGCTCTGACAATGCATAAGCGCCGAGTGCTTCCCCGGTTGCCAGACGGTACAGGAAGGTTTTCTTCTGTTCTTCATTTCCATACTTGTAAATCGGCCAGCTTGCCAGTGACAGGTGCGCTGAGAGGGTAACACCGGTTGATGCACACACGCGTGACAGCTCTTCAACCGCAATCACATAACTGACAAAATCAGCTCCGATTCCCCCATATTCTTCCGGCCATGGGATCCCGGTCAGTCCAAGTTCAGCCATTTTATCAAAAATGTCACGGTCAAAACGTTCTTCCTCATCACGTTCTGCTGCCGTTGGTTCCACATCATTCTTAGCAAAATCACGAACCATCTTGCGCAGCATTTCCTGTTCTTCAGTCAGTTGAAAATTCATTTGGTATTGTCTCCCTTCAAATATGGATTGCCTCATTAGCATTTAGTATTTGGCTCTTCTTATAAATTTTGTTGCTTTTAAGCCATCATAGAGTCAGTTAGCCGCCGTATTGTGGCAGTTTACTGACCATTACATGCGGGATAAAGTGCGGTATAGTGGCAGTGTTGATTTCCACTTCTGGCAGTTGCTTTCCCGCAGGAGTCAACTGCCCTCCGCTCCAATCAACGCCATGTTAGCGCAGGAAATACGCGGAGACTCCTGCGGGAGGAAAGGCCACGGTGAGATCCCGCAGAACGGAGTTCGAGGAGGCTCACCAGCCGCCCGCGGAAAGCGACGAGCGAAACATCCACCGAGTAATCTGCGATTTGCGAGGAGTGCCGCTTCGCCGAATATCTTGCAACACGGCGAGCACCAAGTGTATTTCCGGAGCGGCATCATTGCACCCAAATATATTTTCAAAGTACGTCGCAGTTTATGGATTTTGTAACAAAAACAACAAACTTTAAAAAACTGCCTAACCTTTTAAATTCTATTCCGAAAGTCAGCCAAGCAGGTTTTTCGCTATGACAATATGCTGGATTTCATTTGTTCCTTCATAAATTTCCGTCACTTTGGCATCGCGGAAAAGCCGCTCAACCGGATATTCCTCCGTATAACCGTAACCGCCGTAAATCTGGACTGCCTCAATGGCTGCTTTGCGTGCTGTTTTCGATGCGTACATCTTGGCCATTGATGCTTCTTTGCTGGATTGACCCCCCTGTTCGACGAAGGCTGCAGCCTGATAGACCAATAGTTTGGCAGCTTCAACTTCAGTGGCCATATCCGCAAGCTTAAATGCGATTCCCTGATTTTCAGCGATTGGCTTCCCGAATTGCTCGCGTTTTTTTGCATAGGCCGTGGCATGCTCGAGGGCCGCCTCACTAATTCCGAGAGCTTGAGCGGCAATACCGATACGCCCAACATTCAAATTGGCCATCGCAATTTTAAACCCATTGCCCTCTTCTCCAAGAAGCTGTTCTTTTGGAACAACACAATTATCAAAACTCAGCTGGACGGTACTCGAACCATGCAGTCCCATTTTCTTTTCGGGCTTTCCGATTTCCAGCCCCGGTGTATCTTTTTCAACGATAAAGGCGCTGACCCCTTTCGAGCCCGGCTCATCACTTGTCCGGGCAAACGTGACATATGTATCAGCCTGCCCGCCATTGGTAATGAAAATTTTAGAGCCTTTGAGAATGTAGTTATCCCCATCTTTTACGGCTCTTGTTTTCATGTTGGCTACGTCCGAACCTGCCCCTGGCTCCGTTAAAGCGAATGCCCCAAGATATTCACCTGAAGCCAGTTTGGGAAGGTACTTGTTTTTCTGCTCTTCATTGCCAAAATACAAGATCGGATTGGTCCCGACCGATGTATGGACCGACAGGATGACACCAAGTGTCGCACTGACTTTGGACAGTTCATTGATAGCAATGATATAAGAGGTATAATCCATATCACTTCCGCCATATTTTTCCGGAATGGGAATCCCCATCAGCCCGAGCTCACCCATTTTCCGAATGATTTCGGCTGGGAAACGGTCCTCCCGTTCCATCCGCTCAACTTCCGGCTGCACGTCATTTACGGCAAAATCCCGGACCATTTTCCGCATCATTTCCTGTTCTTCGGTTAATTTAAGGTCCATATGCAATGTCCCCCTTTCGGTAAATCGTGGTTGTCAGATTAACAGTTATTGACTTAACTGCCGGCATCAGCTGTACTGATAAAAGCCTCTGCCTGATTTTTTGCCGTACCAGCCTGCATTGACATATTTTCTCAGAAGCGGACATGGACGATATTTGCTGTCGCCGAAGCCGTCATGCAGCACTTCCATAATGTAAAGGCATGTGTCCAGTCCGATGAAATCAGCCAGTGTCAGCGGTCCCATTGGATGATTCATACCCAGTTTCATGACCGTGTCGATATCCTCAACCGATGCCACCCCTTCATGCAGGGCGAAAATGGCTTCGTTAATCATCGGCATTAAAATCCGATTGGCAGCGAAACCTGGATAGTCATTCACCTCAACAGATGTTTTGGAAAGATTTTTCGCCATATCGGATACTGCCGCATATGTCTCATCACTCGTCTGCAAACCGCGTATGACTTCGACAAGTTTCATCACTGGAACCGGATTCATGAAGTGCATCCCGATAACCTGTTCCGCCCGGTTTGTTGACGCTGCAATTTCGGTAATTGGCAGTGATGATGTGTTGGTCGCCAAAATCGCATGTTCGGGTGCGTGTTCATCCAGTTGACGGAACACACTGGTTTTCACATCCATATTTTCGACAATTGCTTCAATCGACATGTCGCAATCTTTGACATCCTGAATATCTGTAGTTGATTTCAGCCTTGCAAGGGTGTCGCCTTTTTCCTGTTCACTGATGCGTTCTTTGTCAACAGACCTTGTCAAATGCTTTTCGATATTTTGTATACCTTTATGAAGGGCTTCCTCATTGACGTCGTTTAATAGAACATCATAACCGGATTGGGCACAGACCTGGGCGATGCCTGATCCCATCTGCCCTGCACCGATTACCATTACTTTTTTGATTGCCATTGCGCCGTTGCCTCCTTTGGATTGAAAATGTGAACTTTAGCGTTTTCTTTGTGAACTCTAGCACTTTTGCTGTGAACTTTAGCAAAATGACTTAACCCGGTTGGATTTAAGTATTCATACATCCGTCATTGTTTCGGTACTTCCACCATTATGGCATCACCCTGGCCGCCGCCGCTGCAGATGGCTGCAATGCCCAGTCCGCCGCCGCGCCGTTTTAATTCATGGACCAATGTCAAAATGATGCGTGCACCGCTTGCGCCGATTGGATGACCAAGTGCGACCGCTCCGCCGTTTACGTTGATTTTTTCCGGATCAATATCCGCGATTTTTCCGCTGGCGAGGGAAACGGCTGCGAATGCTTCGTTTATTTCGTACAAGTCAATATCCTTTTTGGAGTAACCGGTCTTTTCAAGCAGTTTATTGATGACGAGCCCTGGTGTTTTTGGGAAATCTTTGGATTCTACGGCCACTTCTGCATGACCATGAATAACGGCCATTGGTGTTTTGCCAAGCTGTTCCGCCGTTTCGTCAGACATGACAACAAACGCACCGGCACCGTCGTTTACGCCCGGGGCATTGCCGGCCGTAATCGTGCCGTCTTTATCAAACGCCGGACGCAATTTTGCCAAAACGTCAACACTTGTATCCCCGCGCGGCGCCTCATCGGTATCGACAACGATTGGGTCCTTTTTCCGCTGCGGAACTTCAAGTGAAACGATTTCGTCAGCAAATTTGCCGTCCTCAATCGCTTTGACTGCCCGCTGATGACTGCGGTATGACCACTCATCCTGCGCTTCTCTCGTCAATCCGTATTCATTGGCCGTACTATTGCCGTAAGTGCCCATGTGGACGCCTGCAAATGAACATGTCAATCCGTCATGCACCATCATATCGACGACTTTTTTGTCGCCCATACGGTTTCCCCAGCGGGCATCAGGCAAAAGATATGGTGCATTGCTCATGCTTTCCATACCACCGGCAACAATGATGTCTTCATCGCCAGAGCGGATCAACTGGTCTGCAAGCGTTACACTGCGAAGCCCTGATGCACATACTTTGTTGATGGTTTCGGTTTTGACCTCCCATGGGATTCCGGCTTCACGTGCTGCCTGTCGGGAAGGGATCTGGCCCTGCCCGCCCTGCAGTACATTTCCGATAATGACCTCGTTAACTTTTTCACCATCGAGTCCTGCACGCTCGAGCGCCTCCTTGATGGCTATACCTCCCAGCTGTGACGCTGTGAACGGCTTCAACGCTCCTCCGAACTTGCCAAATGGCGTCCGTGCACCGGATACAATAACAGTCTTTCGCATACAATCAACATCCCTTCTTAAAATAGATTTTTAGATTCATATGATAACGCTCCCTCACTTGTATTGAGAGACCTCCTGTCTTTTGACCGAACGCTCGCTCAATACAATTCCAAAATGGAGAGGGGCATTGTAAACTACCCCTCTTAATTATGCTGACTCACAATTCATCTTACTTCCATCTCGCGCGTTTCGGTGGTCCTTCCGCGCGATTTCGAAGCTGCGTCGCGCGAAATTGCAGCGAAGTCGCGCGAATTTCCGGCGGTGTTGCGCGAAATCAGGTGCAGATCGCGCGATTTTGGCACTTTGCCGCGCGAATTCGTGTGCTATCACCTTTAAGCAGTTTTCTGTTCATCATCCACCAATACTGACAATGCCAGAATTTCAGCAACATCCATGGTACTGATGTCTTCCTCAACTTCTTTCGCTTTCGTCCCATCGCTCAGCATCGTCAGACAGAATGGACATGCACTGGAAATCATCGTTGATTCCGTCTCCATTGCCTGTTCGGTGCGGGCTACGTTGATGCGGTTGCCTGTCGTGTCCTCAGTCCACATCAGACCGCCGCCGGCACCGCAGCACATGCCGTTTTCACGGCTCCGATCCATCTCGACCAAATCAAGTCCCGGAATGGATGTCAGAATTTCCCTTGGCGGATCGTAAACACCGTTATATCTTCCAAGATAGCAGGAATCATGATATGTGAGTTTCTGATTGATTTCACGCTGCGGTTTCAGTTTGCCGTTCATCACGAGATCATACAGCATTTGTGTATGGTGATAAACTTCTGCTTCAAAGCCGAAATCAGGGTATTCATTTTTGAAAATGTTATATGCGTGCGGATCAATCGTTACGATCTTCTTCACGTCATGTTTTTCAAATTCTTTAATGTTCTTCTCAGCAATTTCCTGGAATAAAAACTCATTTCCGATGCGGCGTGCCGTATCACCGGAGTTTTGTTCTTTATTTCCAAGGATGGCAAAACTGATGCCTGCCTGATTCATCAATTTGGCAAATGCAAGCGCGATTTTTTGGCTGCGGTTGTCAAATGACCCCATTGAACTGACCCAGAAAAGATATTCGAAATCTTTATCTTCTTTTTTCAGTTCCTTAATGGTTGGGATGTAAGCCTCTTCATCCTGTTCACGCCATTTGACGCGGTCTTTTTTGGAAAGTCCCCACGGATTGCCCTGACGTTCGATGTTCATAACCGCACGCTGAGCATCCGGATCCATTTTACCTTCCGTCATAACGAGGTAACGGCGCATATCAATGATTGTGCCGACATGTTCGTTCATGACCGGACAAGCATCTTCACAGGCGCGGCATGTTGTGCAACCTTCAAGCTCTTCCTGTGTAATAACGTCGCCGATCAGGCTGACACTTTCCATGCCTGCAGCAGCTTCGTTTGCTCCTGCAGCAGCGAGGTTGCCTTTTGTGTTTGAGAATGCGTATTCCGGCACCCAAGCCGATTTGCCCGTAACAGCAGCACCTTTTTCGGTTAAATGGTCCCGTACTTTGATCATGATATCCATTGGTGACAGCATTTTACCGGTGCCTGAAGCCGGACAGACATCCGTACAGCGCCCGCATTCGACACATGCGTAAAAATCAATCATCTGGTGCTGTTCGAAGTCTTCCACTTTCCCGACACCAAATGAAATTTCGTCTTCATCTGCTTCATCATCAATATCAAAATCTACCTTTTTCAATTTCCCGGGCACGCGTTTACTCAAAAACACGTTTATGGGTGCGGCAATCAAGTGTGCGTGCTTGGATTGCGGCACATAAACCAGGAATGCCAGAATCGTTACCGTGTGAACCCACCAGAATACATAGAACATAGCCGCCGCAGCTGTTCCCGGCAGCCAGCTGAAGACAAAAGCTATCAAACTTGCAACCGGTTCTGTCCAGCTTAAGCTCTCACCGTGCCATACAATTGCCATCCCATTTCCAAGCAGCACGGAAAGCATCAATGTCCCGATGAACAGCAGGACAAGCCCTGCTTTAAAGCCGCGTTTCAGGCGGACAATCTTTTCAACATAACGGCGGTGGAATGCCCATACAACCGCCACCAGGATCATGAGCGTCACAAGTTCCTGGAAAAACGTAAACCCGGGATAAACAACCCCGAACGGCAGGTGATTGCCTGGTGACAAGCCCTTAACAAACATGTCAATCGCACCGAATTGTACAAGTAAAAAGCCATAAAACATCATGACATGAATCGTACCGGACTTTTTATCCTTCAATAGCTTGGACTGTCCAAAGACAATCTTCCCTATGCGCCTGAACCGCTCTTTAAAATCCCGGTCAAACTCGGATTTTTTCCCCATTTTTATGTAGGAGACCCGAGTGGCGACAACTTTAGCGAATAAGAATATTCCATAGGCGACAATTGCAATGAATGCCAGCCAGTTGATAAGCAGCAATGTGTTCATCAATTCGCTCCCCCTTTGGTATAGTATAACGGAAAATGTTAGCGATTGCATTACTTTGAAAATAAAACTCGCAGCACATTTTATGTTATTAACTATTACTTTATATTATGAATGATCATTCAGTCAACAGATTTATTCCAATCGGTTCACTACTATAATCGAACTGTAAACATAAATAAAGGGCAAAAATTTATTGAAAACTTTTGCCCCTTTTCCAGAACTTTTTGCGATTATAGTATATAAGAAAAACATTGTCTTGGATTCCGTGCAGGAATTGCGTGAATTCCCGCACTTACAACTTCATAAGCTAACAAAAACCTACATTTTCACAGGTGCACTGATGCCGATCAGCCCGAGGCCATTTGCCAGGGTAACCCGCACAGCTTTCATCAAGGCGATACGCGCTTTGGTTAATTCCGGATTGTCCGGATCGAGCACTTTTTCAGCGTTGTAGAAACTATGTAGCAGTGATGCCAGGTCAAATACATACTGTGTAACCTTATGTGGTGCATATTTTTCAGCAGAATCTGCTATTGTCTGCGGGAATTCACCCAATTTCTTCAAGAGATCCGTTTCCTTCTCGGCCTTGAGCAGATCAGCGTTAAATTCCCCGTCCACTTCAAAACCTTTTGATTCGGCCTGCTCAAGCATTGTACAGATCCGTGCATGCGCGTACTGGACATAGTAAATCGGGTTATCGTTTGACTGGGAACGTGCCAAATCAAGATTAAAATCGAACTGTGTGTCGTTTGAGCGCATGACAAAGAAATAACGTGTGGCGTCAACACCCACTTCTTCCATCAAATCACGCAATGCAATCGCGTTACCCGTCCGTTTGCTCATGCGGATCTTCTCGCCATTTTCATACAGATTTACGGTTTGAATGATTCTTACAGCAAATTGTTCAGCTGGATAGCCAAGAGCCTGGATGGCCGCATGCATCCGTGAAATATAGCCGTGATGGTCGGAACCCCATACATTGATAACTTTATCAAATCCGCGTTCAAGCTTATCCTTATGATACGCAATATCCGGTGTTAAATAGGTATAGCTGCCGTCCTGTTTAATCAGCACGCGATCCTTGTCATCGCCGAAATCGGTCGAGCGGAACCATGTCGCGCCGTCCTGCTCATAGACATAGCCGCCGTCGCGCAATGTCTGAACAGCTTCTTCCACTTTGTTATTATCGTATAAGGACTGTTCGGAAAACCAATTGTCAAAGTTAACGCGAAAGTCGGCCAGATCTTTCTTAAGATTGTCCAGTTCAAAATTCAGACCATAATCTTTGAAAAATGCCAGGCGTTCCTGTCTGTCAGCATTCACCCATTTCTTCCCATAATCTTTCGCCAGGTCCTGACCGATGCTGACGATGTCGTCACCGCGGTAGCCATCCTCAGGCATTTTGGCATCATAGCCAAGTGCCTCAAGGTAACGGGTTTCAACCGATAGGGCCAGATTGTTAATCTGATTGCCGGCATCGTTAATGTAATATTCACGTTCGACTTCATACCCCGCTGCATCCAAAACGTTGCAAAAAACATCGCCATATGCGGCACCCCGGGCATGACCAAGATGCAAATCACCGGTCGGATTCACTGAGACAAACTCAACCTGAACCTTATTACCCTTTCCGAAATCGGTTCGGCCATATTCCTCACCGGCATCCAGAATAGATGGAATCAATTCACCGAGGAAGTCATTTTTCATGAAAAAGTTAATGAATCCCGGTCCGGCAATCTCAACCTTCTCAACGGAAGCTTCCGACTCGTCAATAGTGGCGGTAATATCCTCAGCGATTTGCCGCGGTGCTTTTTTAGCTATTTTTGCTAGCTTCATGGCAATATTCGTTGCAAAATCACCGTGTGCCTTTTCCTTGGGTTTTTCAAGAACGACTTCCGGCATCTCGTCCTCCCCGGCGAGTTCAGCTTTCAGGACAGCTGCCGTGATTTCTTGTCTAAGTGTTTCTTCGGTTTGTGACAGTATATTGCTCATTGAGAATCCTCCTTAGGTCGAATCGTTAGTGTCAGCTGATGCGCTCGTTCCTCCTGCCCATTTAAACTGACAGTGTAATCAATGGCGAGCACACCGCTTTGCTGCTCAGTCAGCATCTGATAGTTGATCGCATCCGTAAATGTTTCCATATGTATTTTCCCGTGGGGATGCTGAAAAACATTTTCCGACAGCTTTTGCTCGCGGAATGTTTGGTGCATCTGTACCGTTCCAGTACGTTTCACGCTTACTTTATCTGTATGTATCGTAATCATATTGCTAATCTGTGACCCATCTTCGGCCGTTTCAGTATATGTCAGCACATCCATATTTGCCTGTTGGTAAAGCCGGCCAGTTTCCCTGATTGTATTGTATTCCTTCTGCCCGTTATCTTCAATGGCTGTCTTAAGCTCGACAGCGACCTGTTTCGAACGTTCTTCCATCGAAATCGCTCCTGCTTGATATAATTACCTATTATAGCGATAAAACCGTGCCGATTTCAATCTAAAGACTGAATGACTTTTTTAAATGCTCTTTTTATAAACATTGCTGCTTTTATCATCGTGCTTTTTTAAATTAACCCCACTTAAACTTACAGCCTGACGGGTTTAATTCCGTCAATTTTTTCCCATACTGGAATTAATGATTATGTCGTAAACGGGGCTAAATATATGAAATCATTATTACGTTTAAACGGAAAAAAACACCGGTTGTTTTATCTCATACCACTCGGCTTACTGGCGTGCGGGTTACTTTTCCTGGCCGGGATTTATTTTGTCAGCTTTCTGATGGGACCGCCGGAGCTCACCAATGATCAAAACACGATTTATTACAGCATTGACGGTGAGAAAATTGGCGAAGAAAGCGGGGCGGAAAACCGGTACTGGGTTGACCTTGAGGAAATGTCGCCACATTTGATCGAGGCGACTCTTGCCATTGAGGACAGGCATTTTTACAGCCATAATGGCTTTGACCTGCAGCGGATTGCCGGAGCAGCCTTATCCGATTTAAAAAGTTTGTCTCTGAAAGAAGGGGCAAGTACGCTGACTCAGCAGTATGCCCGGAATTTGTTTCTGTCACATGAAAAAACGTGGGCACGCAAACTGAAGGAAGCATTTTATACGGTACGTCTGGAGATGTATTACTCAAAAGACGAGCTGCTCGAAGGCTATTTAAATACGATTTACTATGGACATGGGGCTTATGGGGCAGAAGCGGCCAGCAGGCATTTTTTTGATAAATCCGCGAGCGAGCTTTCCCTTGCGGAGTCCGCGATGCTCGCTGCCATTCCGAAAGGCCCTTCGTATTATTCGCCATTTAATAACCGGGAAAATGCGAAGAATCGGCAGCAGCAGGTTCTAGGATTAATGCTCGAAAATAAGCAAATCACCGAACAAGAGCACCATCTGGCTACGGAAAAGAATCTGGCTTTTACCAAGCCGGAAGAACGTGAAAAAGTGTCAGTCGCACCTTATTTTCAGGATTCAGCATTAAAAGAAGCAGCAAGCATTTTGGAACTTGATACGGAAAAAGTACGCTCAGGCGGCTACACGATTCATACCACCCTCGATACCCGTCTGCAGAAACAACTGAAGGAAAATACCGGAAACGAAATGAAGTCAGGCAGTGACATTGAAGTAGGCGCCCTCGCCATGAACCCGGATAACGGGGGGATTCGTGCTATGATCGGCGGAACAGATTATACACAGAGCCCATTCAACCGGGCAGTGAATGCCAAACGAATGCCAGGGTCCGCTTTCAAGCCGTTTTTATATTACACAGCACTGAACAACGGCTATACGCCGACAACCATGCTAATGAGCAAACCAACCGCATTTAAGCTTGAAGACGGCGAGGTCTATCAGCCAAGCAACTATAATGGTTATTACGCGAATGAACAAATAACGCTCGCCCAGGCTCTGGCGCTGTCCGATAATGTGTATGCCGTCAAAACCAATTTAACTGTCGGGCCGGAAAAACTGGTTAATACAGCAGAAAAATTCGGCTTTACCAGTGATCTGCCGGCCGTTCCATCTCTGGCACTAGGCACCGCATCAGTCACACTGGAAAATATGGTTACCGGCTATGGAATGCTTGCAAATGGCGGCTATGCGATAGAAGGCCATACGATAGAAAAAATCGTTGACAGAGATGGCAATACTGTCTTTGAAAGGGAGCAGAAAAAAAGTGATCCGGTGCTGGATCCGCAAACGACATTTGTCTTAACACAATTGATGACCGGGATGTTCGATCGGTCATTGGATGGCTATATGTCGGTAACGGGCTCATCCATTGCCAATCAGCTCAGCCGGACTTATGCCGGAAAATCAGGTACAACCGAGAGCGACAGCTGGATGGTCGGGTACAGCCCGTCACTGGTCACCGGTATTTGGACAGGGTATGACAATAGCAAACAGATAACTAAAACGGCGGAGAAGGCTTATCCAAAGAATATTTGGGCATCATTCATGGAAGATGCACATAAGGATGCTGATGGGCAAAAATTCGATGTGCCGCCAGGGGTTGTCGGTGTCGCAATCGATCCCGAGAGCGGTAAACGGGCCACCCCTTACTGTGATACAAGCCGTGTGATGTATTTTGATAAAGGAACGGAGCCTGAGAGGCACTGCACACTTCATATGCCGGATGAACAGAAAGAGCCGAATCCTAACGGGGAACCGCCGCAAGAGGATGACCGGGGCTTTTTTGATAAAGTGTTCGATTCGTTGTTTTGATAGTGACAGCCCTTGTGTCAGAACCGGTTTTGAGCGTCAGAAGCGGAACTCAGCACTACCAAAAAACTTCAAACAAAAAAGGCCGACTTTCGTGAAGAAGTCAGCCTCTTTTGTGTCCTAGTAATGCATGAGTTAGCCCATGTACACATATTTTACAAATTTACCGTTTAAAGTACAAGATTTTAATTGATTGTTCATAAATAAGTCACAAAATGTTCATTTTCCTGATTTAGTTGATTAGAACTAGGCATTTGGTACAAAAAATTCAGCGGGAATGTGCCCGCTGAATGTCTAGTCATTCTACTGCCAATGCTTCTTTTAATTCATCTGTTGAATTCTTCCACATGTCGCCGCCCTCGAAGTCAGCAAGGAAATCCCTCAGCAGCTTCTTGGAATGATCGTCCATATGTTCAACCATAATTTTTCCTTTTAATGATTTCTCCATATGTTTAACATGCTCCGGCATTGACTTGTATGCACGTTTAATTGACCGGTCGACAATGATTTCGCTGCCGCCGACCCCTGCAAAATGTGGGCCGTTTTCGCCTTTTTCCGTTGTGACCCAGACAATCCAATAGCGCTTCCCGTTTTTGACAACGTCCCTGTCATCCTGAAACTTCACGCGACGCTCAACTTCACTGCGCGCGTGCATTGCGCCCATATCAACAAAGGCACGATCTTCGTTTGGATCGATAATAACAGATGACATATTTTCAAGACTGATCGATCCGATACCATAGCCGCCGTGCCCGTCATTCGGATCGTCTTTTATGATCGTAAATTGATTGCCTTTCTTCTGGTTGGAAGATTGATCTGCCATTACAAGAACCCTCCTGAATTAATACTGGTTCTTATTGTAGCATATCACGAAAGCGTTTTTCATCCAAAGCTTACTGTACAGGGGTGATCGTTCTGATACAGTGAAACTTCATTCAGTGGGGCGCTTTTTCCCCACTGAATTAGTTGAACCGATTCGGGCATTTAAGGGCAGTTAGCCGCCATTTTTCGGATGGTTAATGCCCATCATATACGGGATAAACTGAACTGCCTCATCTATTTCCGCATCCGTATAGTTTTGCTTCGGTTTGACGGTGTGTATTTTGTCAGTCAGTTTATCCATCGTCAGCCCTTCGAAGTAAAGCATCGTGGAAAGAAGTTCAAGAAAGCGTGAGCTCCTCGCTTTCAGCATGTGTATCTGCTCTGACATATCCGGCATATCCAGGTGAAATTGATTCAAAAATGCTCTTCCATCATCAGTCAGCTGATAATGATATTGAATATAATTGCGTACCGATTCTTTTTCCTCGGCAATAAACCCGAGATTGCACAATTCCTGGACTCTTAAGGAAAGCTCCTCCGAATAAGGCCCATAGAAGTGAAATTGATATTTTTCTTCAAACGGCATGTGACACTTCTGCAGGATATAAATCATTTTTTGCAGTTTTTTCCGCCCGGTGATCTCATCGGCTTCTGAAAAAAATTGCATCAGTCTGGCATGGTTAGTCAGCATCGTTTCCCTCTCCTTCCAGATGTTGCTCAAAATCCAAAAGTTCCATTATCCGTTGTTTAGCCGGGTTATCATCGCTAAGTTTTGTCAAAAAGTCAGCCGGAAAATACAGCTTATGATCTGTTCGCTTTTTCCCGGAAATGGATTCAACAATGTCCGAGTTGCGCGAGAGTTCCTTCAGGTTCCCGCCCGGCATCAAGAGGTTGATTGGCAATCGTTCATCCTCTTCGCCCGGCCGGTAAAAATCATATGGCAGGTCTGATGATGAATCAACTTCCAAATAATAGTCAGGGTTAATGCCTGCCTTCTGAAACAGTTTATACAATTCCATCCATTCATTCATCTGCAGCTTCGGATTAAACTCAATATACTTGAACAAGCGGCGGTTCATGAAACGCTCGCACAAGTCTCGCAGTATGTCGTCGTCCTCTTCCTGCCACAGCTGAAAATAATAGAACACGATCGATTCATCCAGCTTCAGATAATCCGACAGCCCCACGTCTTCGTTAAAAAATGAAACAAAATGGAACGGTTTTAATTTAAATATGTAGCTGTTTTCAAACAAGTACTTGGCGCGATGAAGGATTTTCGACAAAATCACCTCGGCACTGCGTGTCACCGGATGAAAATAAACCTGCCAATACATCTGATAGCGGCTCATGATATAGTCTTCAACTGCATGCATCCCGCTTGATTTAATGACAACCTGATCTTCAATCGGCCGCATCACGCGCAAAATCCGCTCCATGTCGAAATGACCGTAGCTGACACCGGTAAAATAAGCATCACGCTGCAAATAATCCATCCGGTCGGCATCAATCTGACTGGAAATGAGACTGACAACAAGTTTATCCTCATAGGTTTTTTCAATCACATCAGCCACTTTTTGCGAAAATCCCGGCTCTACCCGCTCAAGAATCGTATGTATGTGCGTGTCACCCAGAATAATCTGCTGTGTGAAGTGTTCATGGTCCAATTTGAAAACTTTCTCAAATGAATGTGAAAACGGCCCGTGCCCCAAGTCATGCAGCAGTGCCGCACACAGACAAAGCAATCGTTCGTCATCATTCCAGTCATCACGTTCCTCAAAATTGCCGATGATGCGCCGGACAATTTCATATACGCCAAGCGAATGATTGAAGCGGCTGTGCTCAGCACCATGAAATGTCAGGTATGACGTCCCGAGCTGCTTGATCCGCCGCAGCCGCTGAAATTCAGGTGCGGCAATCAGATCCCAGATCACCCGGTCCTGAACATGAACATAGCGGTGTACCGGGTCCTTGAATACTTTTTCTTCGTTTAATTGTTCATCTTTAAATGGCATTTTTTCAACCCGTTTCTTTTCGACAATGTTACCATATATTATATAATAGTTACCCTTAGGATAAAAGATTAAATCAACGAGATGTTCAAAGGAGCAGCATATGAAAAATTGGAAAGATGTGGTCGCGCACAGGCAATTTCGTTATTTGGACCATTCAGGACAAAATTATTTTCATGGAAAATCGTATACGGCACTGACATCGTTTGCAGTTGATGATGTCTTGTCACTATTTGCCCGCAGTGGAGAAGCAGTTCCTGCAATCCGTCTCTGGGTGCATCCGGATACGGTCGTATTGGGAATCCCCGACTCACGGCTGCCATATTTGGAAGAAGGTATCAGACTGCTCGCTGACCGGGGCTATCAGACGATAGTCCGGAATTCCGGCGGGCTTGCGGTTGCACTTGATGCGGGAGTGCTGAATATGTCACTTGTTCTGCCTGATGTCAAGGAGATCTCCATCCATGACTGCTACGAGGCGATGGTAAGTTTTATCCGCTACATATTACGGGACTTAACGAACGGGATTGAGGCATATGAAATTGTCGGATCGTATTGCCCCGGCGATTTTGATCTGAGTATTGGCGGGCGTAAATTTGCCGGTATTTCGCAGCGGCGTGTCAGAGACGGAGCTGCGATTCAAATTTATTTGGATGTGGAAGGAAAAGACCGCAAGCGTGCGGAGTTGATCCGGGATTTTTACGATGTTGCTAAGAAAGGCGAGGAGACGAGATTTGATTATCCGCATGTTGATCCTGCTGTCATGGCTTCATTGTCCGAATTGCTTGGCGTGGAACTGTCCGTTGATGCGATGAAAGAGCGGGTGCTGCAAGGGGTCAGGGATGCGAGCGACCAGATTGTAACAGACGATTTTTCCGATGACGAGCTTGTGCAGTTTGAAAAGCGGTATGCGCAGATGATGAAACGGAATGAAAAAGTGGCAGAGATGCAGTGAAAGTGTTTTACGTGGCCGGGCTGCGGAATCGGGCCGGGCGTCGGGCAGATGTTTTTGATCTCGGGCAGAAGATGATGCTCTCGAGCAGAAGTTTCCGCTTTCGGGCTGAAGTTCCTGATCTCGGGCAGAAGGTGCTGCTCTCCCGCAGAAGTTTCCGCTTTCGGGCAGAAGATGCTGCTCTCGAGCTGAAGTTTCCGCTTTCGGGCAGAAGTTCCTGATCTCGGGCAGAAGATGCTGCTCTCGAGCTGAAGTTTCCGCTCTCCAGCAGAAGTTTCCGCTTTCGGGCAGAAGTTCCCCCGCTCGCGCTGATGTTTTTGTTCACACACCCATGTTATATGATTCGCGCCCATGTTATGGTGTACGAGCCCAAGTTTTCGTTCTCCCGCCCATGTTTGCTTTTTCCGGAACATGTTTGGATTCTCGCGCCCATATTGATGCCACTCGCGCTCATGTTGCGCCAGAAGGCTACAATCCACAAGACATCTTCAAAGAGAACAACCCTTTCGCCAGAACCTTTCGAAAGGGTTGCTATATTGATATAAAAGCTGACTCCTATCTCAGTGCAACACACTGCCGCCTGATATTTTCACAGACTCGCCCACAATGTTCTTTGCAGCATCCGTTAACAAAAAGGAGATCGTATTGGCGACTTCCCGCGGTTTGGTCATGCGCCCAGATGGAATGGAATCCTTAACCACTTCTGAAAGCGAAGAGCTTTGCCGGTCTGCCTTTTTCTGAGCGGAGGCTCTTCCCATTTCCGTATCGACAAATCCGGGGCTGACGGCATTTACCCGCACACCATGTTCAATCGCTTCAAGAGCCATCGAATGCGTGAATCCGGTCATAGCGAATTTAGACCCCGCATAAGCCGTCCCGCCGTATGTTCCACGCAAGCCGGATAACGACGTGACATTAACAATTGCGCCTTTCTGCTGTTTTTTCATGGATTCGTAAACCAATTGGGTTAATCGAACGGTTGACGTATAATTCAGATGCATCACCCGCTCCATGTCTTTCTGTTCGAGCTGATCAACAGGGCCGCCGCCGGAAATGCCCGCATTATTGACAAGTAATGAAATCGGCCCATTTTCACCTTCAGCGCTGTTCACAAGTTCATTGCGTTCCCCTTCATCTCCCAGATCTGCCTTATATGTGTATACTTGAACATCAGGCGTCATTTCACGAATCTCGTCAGCCAGCTCTTCCAGCCTATTTGCACGTCTCCCCGTCAGCGTGATGGATGCACCCATCTCAGCCAGCACCATTGCTGTTTCAGAGCCAATGCCGCCCGTTGCTCCAGTTACGAGGGCGTGCTCTTTTTTCAAGGCATCAGCCGCAAATATACTCATTCAACTCAACTCCCCCTTCATGACAGTGATAGTCTATTTAATACTTAGAAAGAATTGTATAATTCGATAGCTGCCAGTACCACAAAGATAACAATAATGGCGCCTAAAATCAGATTATTAGCCACACCATTCCGGTATTGTATTTCCACATTTTTAGAATTTAATAACAGCATCAGCGTGATGGCTAAAAAAGGAAGAATGGTTGCGCTGAATGCCAGTCCGATTAATACAAGCAACACCGGATCATCCATAAATAAAAACAACATGGATGGAAATGTTAACCAAAGCAAATATGCGCGATAAGCAGGATCTTTTTCAGAAATATCGCGATTTGATTTTTTATCTTTGCTCTTTAACAGTTGAACAAAATCCGTAAAAATATATGGAAGTCCGTTCCAAGCCGACAGTAATGATGTGAACGCTGCTGCCCAGAAGCCGATCAGAAGCAGCCAGGTGGCGACAGACCCGAATCTTTCACCATAAATTTCAGCCATTGTGACAAGACCTTCATTCCCCGAAATCGATATACCCGCTCCATATAAAAACTGATAAGCTACAATCATAAGTGCAAAGCAAAAAATGCCAGTAATAATATAAGCTACGGCGGAATCAAGACGCATTATTGACATCCATGGACCGCCCTGCCAATTTTTTTCGCGTATCCAATAGCAGTAATAAGGAATGGAAGCAGCACCACCGACACCACTGATTAGTCCCAGAGTTTGTAAAAATGACCCATCCGGCATCCGAGGTACCAGCCCGTTTGCTAATTCTCCAATACTGGGCAGGACAAATAGCGCTGAGCCTACGACAGTAATAAACATAACAATAACAAAAAATTGCATAATACGTTCAAATTTTTGATATCCTCCAAACCATCCGACAGCAAGTCCGATCAATGCATGAATGATTGCCCATCCCCAGACAGGCAGAGCCGGAAACAGTGCCGATATAAATAGGGCACATGCGGATGTCACGGCAGCGCCATAAATAAGCCCGAATAAGACAACATAGACCACATAATAGCCTGAAACCCATCTGCCGAGGGACCGCCATCCTTGTAAGATTGTTTGTCCAGTTGCCAAATACCAGCGCCCAACCCCTTCATTTAGTATATATTTTAAAAATGCACCTAAAATAACAGCCCAAATTAACAGCAGTCCAAAGTCAGCCCCTGCAACAAGGGCTGCCACTAAATCCCCTGCGCCGACACCGGCCACAGCTACAACAAGACCGGGACCGACATATGATATCTTCCATTTCTTTGGCTTTTCTACTTGAGTGTTTATTGATTGACTTGGCTCCATTGCCGCGCCCCTTTCAAGTCGTAAAAATGTATAATGGCTCCATTTTACATGATTAACTCTACTCAAACAATTCAAAATTCATTTAATTTAAAAAGGACTTAAAAGGTTTTTATTATATCTTGACATGAAGACCGCTCTGACATCATAAACAGCCCGATTAATCAGCGCGTCCCATCCAATCGCAAAAAAGCGCACAGCCCATGCTGTACGCTTTTTCTAAAATCTATTATGCCTGTGCTGCCGTAATCAGCGCGAGGTTATAGACATCCTCAGCACTGCACCCGCGTGACAGGTCATTGACCGGTTTATTCAGCCCCTGTAAAATCGGGCCGACTGCTTCGAATTCGCCTAACCGCTGGGCGATCTTGTAACCAATGTTTCCAGCTTCAAGGCTTGGAAAAATAAAGACATTGGCATCACCCTTGATGACGGCGTTCGGTGCCTTTTTGGCTGCGACACTAGGGACAAACGCCGCATCAAACTGGAACTCGCCGTCGATGACGAGTGATGGATTTTTCTCCTTCGCCAGCTCTAAAGCATTAACCATTTTCTCGGTCTCTTCCGATTGGGCGGACCCTTTCGTGGAAAAACTGAGCATCGCAATGCGCGGATCAACGTCGAACAATTTAGCCGTATTGGCGCTTTCAACAGCAATTTCAGCCAAATCCTGGCTGTCAGGGCTCATGTTGATGGCACAATCGGCAAATACATATTTTTCATCGTTGCGGACCATGATAAAGACACCCGACGTTTTCTTAATGCCATCCTTCGTTTTAATGATTTGCAGTGCTGGACGCACCGTGTCGGAAGTAGAATGTGCCGCACCGCTGACAAGCCCGTCCGCCTTGTCCATGTAAACAAGCATTGTCCCAAAGTAATTTTCATCCAGCAGTATTTGTCTCGCTTCACCAGCCGTAACCTTTCCTTTCCGGCGCTTGACAAACATATCGATCATTTCATCAAACTCCGGAAAGTCATGTGGATCGATCAGCCGGCATGCTGACACATCAACACCGGCGGATTCAGCCTTTTGCATTATCTCCTGTTTGTCACCAAGTAATATCGGCGTCACGATTCCGGCGGCGCCCAGCTGGCTGGCAGCTGTCAAAATCCGTTCATCGCGCCCCTCCGGAAAAACAATTTTTTTATCGGCATTGGCCAGTTGTTCTTTTATTTGTTCAAAAAGATTACTCATCGCAAGCACCTCCTGCTTTCTATGATACGTGAATCGTTCTACTCTGAAAACAAATAACTTCCAGGTGTTATTCTTTAATTGACATAAACATGACAAACATCCGAATCCATGCTTATCATACCCTAAATGTGATATAGTTAAAATGTGTGACAACACTAACCGGAGCATATGAAGGTCCGGGTTCCGAGTGACAGAAATCGGCGGCCGGCTGATTTCAATATTCAACATTATTCAATGCTGATCTATCATACTTAAATAAAGGAGAGATTTTGTTATGGCAGCTGAAGCAGTAAAGACCTTGGACGGCTGGTATTGCCTGCACGATATGCGCATCATTGATTGGACTTCCTGGAAAGCAGTGTCGAATGAAGAACGGCTGGAAGCAATCGATGAATTCAAAAACCTGCTGACGAAATGGGAAGCAGTGGAAGAAGCAGAAAACGGCAGTCATGCGCTGTATAAAATTGTCGGCCAGAAAGCTGATTTGATGTTTATGTTTTTGCGCCCGACAATGAACGAGTTGACCGATATTGAAACAGAATTCAATAAATCCAAATTTGCCGAGTTTTTGCGTCCTGCATCTTCTTACGTATCAGTTGTGGAGCTTTCACAGTACAGCGGCAACAGCTCAGCGGAGGATCCAAAGACACGCGAACGGCTCTATCCGATTTTGCCGAAGTGGGAGCATGTTTCGTTTTACCCGATGGACAAACGCCGGCAAGGTGAAGAGAACTGGTACTCGCTTGACTTCAAAGAAAGAGCGAGACTGCTCTATGAACATTCGAAAACCGGCCGTAAATATGCCGGCGACGTAAAGCAGCTCATTACCGGATCATTTGGTTTCGACGACTGGGAATGGGGTGTCACCCTGTTTGCCCACGACGTGGTACAGCTCAAAAAGATTGTTTACGAAATGCGTTTTGACGAAGTGAGCGCCCTATATGGCGAATTTGGCGAGTTTTTCGTCGGCAATCATCTGCCGAAAGAAGACATTGATACTTACCTGCAAGTATAAACAGACAGCACATGTCAGTTCTTGAAAAGAATCGGTATATAACCGGTTCTTTTTTTATTGAAAACAACAAATTCCCTCCATCTGCCTTGCCCCCAACATCGGCAGCTGATATTGCCGAAAATTATTCAGCACTTCTTCTCCGCACCTGTCATCAATTTCGTTTTTGTTTCATATATATACCCAGTAGACCAAAACAGCATGAACATGACAGAAATGAGTTATTCTCATTTGGCATTTTTCAGCCACGCATCGATTCATCCGAATGTCCGAAAGTTTATTAATTTTATATAGGAGGTTTTTTCATGAGTGAAAACAACAACACAAATTATCCGTACGCCAGCTACTATCCGTATCAGCCATATCCCTACTACTATTATCCGCAGTCATCCCCGGCGTACTACCCTTTTTATGATTCAAGACAGGTGATGCCGCCGCAAAACCAACAAAACCAACAAAACCAGCAGCAGCAACAGCAGCAAGCTCAAAATGTCCAGGGTATGCTGCCGATGGAACAATCATACATTGAAAACATTCTGCGGTTGAACGAAGGAAAACGTGCCACGGTTTATATGACATTTGAAAACAATGAGGAATGGAATGCGAAAGTTTTCCGGGGGATCGTTGAAGCAGCCGGTAGAGATCACATTATTTTACGTGACCCGCAAACTGGCAAAAGGTACCTGCTCTTAATGATCTACCTGGATTATGTGACGTTTGATGAAGAACTGAACTATCAATACCCGTACGGCAATGACGGGCAGATGTCGTAATACCCGGCAAAATAACCAGTATGTTCCCGCTTCAAAACCAATAAAAAAAGCGCCCGGTGTCATTGGGCGCTTGGATTTTCTTACACACAAAGGGGCAATTGTTATGCGCAATCAATATGAAAAATACATACGCGTGGAATTGCTGACACTTGCACTTGCAGTCGTCATTGGACTGATTGCGATCGTGCAAGGGTTTGTGATCATCATGCTGCTGTGTGTGTATCTGCTCGCCTTCAGCATATTTTGCGAAGGATTTCTTTTTCTTAATACCAACCGCCCTGCTGATGCCATCAAACAGATTGCCAAAGCAGGGATGCTTATGCTTTTGGCTACAATCCTCTTTCTTGCGCTATAATCCTCACAAATATTTTTCCCCGCATATAATGGTCAGTAACCCGACTAATAACACCGGTTAACTGACCATAAATGTCCGATTCTGTTCAACTAACATTCAGCGGGAAAATACACCCACTGAATGAAGTTTCACTTTACCACGGCGTATCCCAGCAATATCCAGCCTATTAAAAAGGCGACCCCGCCAAAGGGTGTTATCATGGCAAACGTTTTGATGCCGCTGACTGAATACACATAAAGGCTGCCGGAAAACAGGACAATACCGATAAAGAACATCCAGCCGGCCCAAATCAATCCACCGCTTTGCAGTTTAGCCAGAAGCAATCCGGTAACCAACAAAGCCATTGTGTGAAACATTTGGTAATTGACAGCTTTGTCCCATGTGCCGAGTGCCTTTTCAGATAGCTTCCCTTCAAGCCCGTGTGCCCCGAATGCGCCCAGGGCCACCGCCAGGAAGCCATTAATAGCTCCTAGAACAAGAAATAATTTCATATATATCCACCTCTTATCATTCAGCTCTTAAAAATCAAATAGAGATTTTCCGTTAGCATCGTCATGATCAATCGAACCGTGTACCGGCTCCGGCTGCTGCTGTTTAGCTGCTTCATCTCCCATCATTGCTTTCAGCTCCCGGTCTGTCATCTGGTGTTCGGAACCCGGGGCAGACTGTTCATCGGTCAATAATTCGCAAAGAAGCTGAATCTTGACAACGTGTTTTTTCATTGCAGTTTCATCAACGGACAGCTTCTGTGCTTCCGTCAGTTCCCGCTGCATTTTTCTGAGAATCGTATCTGTCGCGACTGCCATCATGACCTCTCCTTTTTGTCATTATTAGCGTCCAGGCCCTCTTGTGGTAAAGTTGTTTTCGTAAATCGCAATTGATATAAACTGCGACACAAACCAGAAGTTAGCGATAAGCTCTAACCGCAGCTGGAATAAACTCGCTTTCCGTGGGCTCACCACGAACCTCCTCGCTCGCAAAGACCGCTCGCTGCGGGGTCTCTTAGGCTCGCTGTCCCACAGGAGTCTCGCATATTCCAGCTGCTGGATGGGGTGTTCTAAAACAAATCTCTAATCAAACTAAAGGAAGTCGTCATTTTGAGCGCAGGAAATACACGACGACTCCTGCGGGAGCAAAGGCATAGGTGAGACCCCGCAGGGCGTCAGCCCGAGGAGGCTCACCAGCCGCCCGCGGAAAGCGGCGTGTATTTCCGGAGCGGTAGCAGACGCACCAACTTATACCTTAAGTTACGTCACAATTTATGGATTTTGTGTCAAAAACAACACTCTATTAGAAAACAGCCTATGGTAAAAACTTGGCCCGCGGATTATTTTTATAACTTACATCGCCTAGTATAACACGGACTCATTTTTGACCATACAAAAAGCC
>NZ_DATGTT010000060.1:0-59962 GCF_035301675.1 Lentibacillus sp.
CCTTCAAAAAACGAAGGCTGACTTACCTGAAATGCCCGATTCTGCTCAACTAAAATTCAGTGGGTGACAAGCGCTCCACTTCACTGATATTTTTTAAAAATCAGTGTGACGTTATGGCCGCCAAATCCAAGTGAGTTGCTCAAAACAACATTGACGTCCTGTTTTCTTGATTCATTCGGCACATAATCAAGATCGCAGTCCGGATCAGGTGTTTCGTAATTCATTGTTGGCGGGATAACACCATCATCAATTGTTTTCACCGAAATAACGGATTCCAACCCACCGGCAGCACCAAGCAAATGGCCGGTCACGCCTTTTGTGGACGACACTGCTAACTCCCTTGCATGCTCACCGAATACATGTTTAATGGCCTGAGTTTCATATTTGTCGTTCAGTTGAGTGCTTGTACCGTGCGCATTGATATAATCAATTTCTTCAGTCGAAACACGGGCATCCTCTACGGCCTGCTGCATAGCCCGTGCAGCACC
Source organism: Lentibacillus sp. (assembly GCF_035301675.1). NCBI lineage: Bacteria > Bacillati > Bacillota > Bacilli > Caryophanales > Bacillaceae > Lentibacillus > Lentibacillus sp. Next base: position 489 of record NZ_DATGTT010000060.1, read on the forward strand.
TTCCCCGTTTTCTGCAGGTGCTGTAATATGATAAGCATCACCCGTTGCGGCATAGCCGATGATTTCGCTATAAATATGTGCACCGCGCTCGATTGCGGATTCCAGTGTCTCCAAAACTAAAATGCCTGCACCTTCACCCATGACAAAGCCATCACGGTCTTTATCGAACGGGCGGCTTGCACTTTTCGGAGCTTCACTCGTTGATAGTGCCTTCATTGACGAGAAACCGGCAAACGCCATATTCGTAATCGGGGCCTCAGTTCCTCCGGCGATCATAAAATCAGCATCCCCGCGTTCAATCGTTTTAAATGCGTCACCAATTGAATTGGCACCTGATGCACATGCGGTCGTCGTACATGAATTGATGCCTTTAGCTCCAAGCTGAATGGACACTTGTCCTGCTGCCATATCAGGGATCATCATCGGCACAAAAAACGGACTGATTCGGCGCGCCCCTTTTTCAAGCAGTTTCGTATGCTGATCTTCCAGGGTGCCCATGCCGCCGATTCCGGACCCGACCCAGACTCCGACACGATCGGCATTGCTATCATCAATCGTCAGATCGGCATCGTCAACCGCCATTCGTGCGGCGGCTACTGCGTATTGTGTAAACAGATCCATCTTTCTGGCATCTTTTTTTTCCATATAATTTTTCGGATCAAAATCTTTTACTTCAGCTGCTGCAGCTGCCGGCAACCCGCTGCGTTCAATACGGCTTATAAAATCGATACCGCTTTTCCCGGAAACAACATTATCCCACATTGTTCCAGCATCATTACCATTAGGGGAAATGGTCCCGAGACCGGTAACTACGACTCTTCTTCTTTCCATTTGTTGCTCCTCCTATAGATTTGAAGTCATTAATGGCCCCAGCGCAAGGCAATGGCGCCCCACGTCAGCCCTCCGCCAAAACCGACAAGAACGAGTAAATCATTATTTTTTATTTTACCACTATTGACCCCTTCGGATAAAGCGATTGGAATAGAAGCTGAAGACGTATTGCCATATCTTTTGACCGAAGTTGCCATTTTATCCTCGGCAATGCCCAGTCGTTCGCGGGCAGCTTCCATGATCCGGATGTTCGCCTGGTGCGGAATTAAATAATCGACATCTCCTTTATTATATCCAGCCTTCTCAACAACATTTACCGACGACTCCGGCATTTGTCTGACAGCAAACTTGAACACTTCTCGTCCGTTCATGAACAAATAGTCGGTTTCCTTATCCTGATAAAGTTCTTTTCCGCCTGAACCATCTGATCCAAGTTCAAACGAAAGAATACCTTTTCCTTCTGAAACAGGACCGACAACAGCTGCTCCTGCCCCATCGCCGAACAAAACGCACGTATTCCGGTCAGACCAGTCCGTGATTTTAGAAAGTTTTTCGACACCGACCACCAAAACGTTTTGATATGCATTTGATTCGATGAACTGTTTGGCAGTAATCACACCGTACATAAAACCAGAGCATGCTGCACTGACATCCATCGCGGCAACTTTGCCTGCACCCAGCCGGTCCTGAAGCATGCATGCGACAGACGGAAATGGTGTGTCAGGTGTCACGGTTGCAACGAGAATCATATCAAGATCCTCTGCCTTGAGATTCGCTTTTTCCAATGCATCCTGAGCCGCATAAAATGCCATATCCGATGTTTCCATATCATCTCCAGCAATGCGTCTTTCTTCTATGCCGGTTCGCGTTCTGATCCATTCATCACTCGTATCCACTATTTTTTCAAGATCTTTATTTGTAACAACATTGGACGGAACATAATGCCCGGTACCTAACAGTCCGACGCCCATGATACCCATCTCCTTAAAATCAATTATTTAAAAATGATCGTAAATTTCCGATCTCTTTCACCCTTTTTCCGACTCCTGTTATTAGTAATTCTTATGACTTGGTACTAATTTTAATGCAAACCTTACTTATGTGCAAGCATGATTTACTCGGCTTTTCGTTCATTTGGAAGCAATCCTGTATCTTTGTACGCTTTTACTTCTTCCTGAATTTGGCTGCGAACATCTTTCGGAACTTCAGGACTGAATTCCCCCAATGAAATCACGTCATCCTGAAAATCAAACGTTGTGACACCACCACGCAGATCACCATCATTGAAATTCTCTGCCGCCATTGTGTAAAGATCCTCTACGTGCTGTACAGTACTCGTCAAAACGGTTTTTTCAGCAATATGCGATTGATCCGCAACATAACCAATCGCATATATTCCATCCGCGCTTGCCTGTTCAATAATTGATGCACTGTAGGCATTGCCGGCAGGGTAAATCACATCAGCACCTTGCCCCCGCATTGTCTTATACATCTCCATCGCTTTTTCTTTGCCATTCCAGTCATTTACATAATTAAGATGCACTTCCGCTTCCGGGTTTTGAAACGTAACACCTTCAAAATAACCCTCTATCTCCGGCTGCCATTCAAAGGCACCAATTACGCTCACATGATTTGTTTCGGTCATTTCACCTGCCAGCATACCGGCAAAAAAACCCATGGCGTGTGAGTTAAAATTCAAGCTTGTTACATTTTCTGTAAATTGGCCGCCATTATAATAAACAAAATGGACTTCCGGATAAACTTTAGAAATCTCTTCAAAAAACTTACCATATTTAGCACTATGTCCAAAGATCAGGTTCACACCATCTTCCACTAATTCATCAACAGCGTCTCTGACTTCCTGCATGGTCTTAACCTCTTCTTTGTAGTATACATCGGTGTTAAACTGTTTCTCAATTGCCATCAGCCCTTTATAACCTTTTTTATCCCAAGGTTCGTCATGAGCTGATGTTTCCACCAGCATTCCGACGTTTTGCAGATTACCCGAGTCAAAATAGTTGCCGCAGCCGGATAGCATTAATATGAAAGCAGCCGGTATGATGATTGATAACTTTTTCACCGTTTCCACTCCATTTCCGGACGTTGATTAACTTGTACAAAATATTGTAACGATTAAATAATGCCCCGTAAACGTACACGGCCATTACATTTTCATGACATCAGGTAATTTAAACTTCCCTCTGATTGTCAGTTGAACAGAATCGGGCATTTAGGGACAGTTAACCGCCGTATTTTGGCGGGCTACTGTCCATTACATGCGGGATAAAATTTCTTATACCTTCCATAGTGTTTTTTTACCATTTTTATCTGTTCGTTTATAGGTCTATTGTTTCGTATATAGACAGCATTTTCAAGTTTTATATTGTCCGTTTGCCGGTCATGAAACGACCTGACATCCAATATCGCAGGAAGTTCAGATGAAGCGATCCACTGCTCCAGACTTTCAAATACATCTGCCACATGAACAGCCCTCGACAAAAATGGTTCTGAATCAAACCGGATAAAATCGTTCTGTGTGTATATTCCTTCCTCGTTCATCGGCATCCATTCGCCAAAAATCAGGGGGAGCTTAATAGTTATCGATTCGGGTTTCTGCAAAACCAATTCACGGTTGCCGACGCTTACCCTTGCATCATAGTCACTGCTCCGCTCGCAGGAAGATACATGATGAAACAAGTCGTTCCGGCCGAGAAACATGGACAAATGCTCCTTCTTGTCCGTATCAAGATCATCCATTCCGTCTACCTGCCAGCCGTTATCAAGCAAACGACTGACTATATGAAAACCAATCCAATGGAAGCAATTTTCCACCAAAAAATACATAATGATCATCCTTCTCTTAAAACAAATCCTTTTATTTTTCGAACTGATTTGCTAAACTATATGAAGATAGCAGAAAATCAGGCAGTAAATAAAAATAGAGGTGTATTTATCATGCGTTTCTTGTGGCCGCTTATCTGGGCTTTTTTTATTAGTTGTGTTGTTTCATATGTATTAATCAGCATGGCAGGTAATGAATTTGAAATAGTAAGCACATTTGCAGCAACCATCGTCATTACACTGGCCGTTTTTATACTGGGTGAAGGTGTCTTAAAAGGCGAAAGTAATCATTAAACAAAACCTTTGGATTATGATTTCAGTTTGCAAACAACCCTTGCCTTCAAGGTAACGATGGCAAGGGTTTCGTGTTTACAAACAGCGTAATGGTATAATAGTCAAATCCGCCGGGCTGCTTTACTGGATTAGTACCAGGGCAGTACACTCAAGGCGGTGAGCGCAGCCAATGGCAGTATCAGACGTCTGAATCTTCTCGGCCGGCCATAGCCGTACCCATAACCGGAGTATCCGTAACCCGGATAGCCGTAGCCAAAGCCGCCAAATCCGAATTGGCGATTATCGTGATGATATCCGGGCATTTGGTTATCCTGACCCAGAGGTATGGCCATATAGACACATTCATCATCAAGCCCGGTGATGATGCCGTCAATTTGCGAACCGTCATTCATTTCAGCAAGCACATACGAATGCATATGCTGTTTGCACAACTCATACATATGTTGATGATTATAGTTCATTTTTCAACCTCCTCACCATTCAGCCTATTCAAATGCCTATGGGTTGGTGACACGTCCCGGGTTGAAAATCAGCAGATAGAGGTGAGCGATTTATGGAAACAATCGAAGCATTTTGGTTACTGATTAAATATATTATTCTTGGGCTGCTGCAGGGTTTCACAGAACCCATTCCAATCTCTTCAAGCGGCCATTTGATTATCGTAAGGGAACTTTTTGATGTTGGAATTAAGGGGCTTTCGTTTGAAATCATGGTCAATTTCGGATCATTGATTGCTGTCCTGGTCATTTACCGGAAAGATATATACCGGCTTGTGGAAAATGGAATACGCTACATAACCACTCGTGCGGACGATGCGAAAAGTGATTTTCAATTCATCCTGTTTCTGGTGATCGCAACGATTCCAACCGGGATTATTGGTCTCCTATTTGAAGATTATATTGAAAGCAAACTGAGTGGAGTTGCGGTTGTTGGTGTGACACTATTAATCACAGGTGCCGCATTATGGATCATCCGTAACTTGCGAGGGCGCAAAAATGACGGCGAAATCACTGTTAAAGACGCTATTATTGTTGGACTTGCCCAGTCTGTCGCACTCGTTCCAGGTATCAGCCGGTCCGGTGCTACGATTGTTGCAGCAATGCTCGTCGGTATGAAAACTGAAACAGCCCTCAGATTTTCATTTCTGTTATATATACCGGTCAGCCTTGGTATAACCATGTTATCAGCCGGTGATCTCATCGGGGGTGGCAGTGAATTCAGCGCTGTAGCCATACCATCAATCCTGGCGTTTGCAGCAGCCATCATAGCCACCTATTATTCATTGCGTTGGTTTATGAACATTATGGCACAAGGCAACCTGAAGTATTTTGCCTATTATTGTTTCGCTGTCGGGATACTTGTCATCCTGTTCCTGTAGAACACATTGCTAAGCTGCGGAAAAGGAGCAGTCTGAAGATCCCGCAGCGACCTGCCAGCACATAGTCTCAGTAGGAAGATTCACAAAAAGTTACGTCACAATTTATGGTTTTTTGTGTCAATGATAACAATTTTCGAAGATAGCGCCTTAACAAAAACTTCTAGCCGCGAATCGGTTAGAAGTTTTTTACTTTCTTTCGCTTATGCTGTTCACGCCGCGCTTTTGGAATGTAGACGCAATATGGCTCGCTTTCCATATAGTCCCCTGTCACATTGTATGCTCGGGATCTTGAGCTTCCGCACACATGACGAGAAGCAGTTTATTTTTTCCCGATGGCTATGCGCCACATCGGCGGTCCCAGTTCCAGATATTCCCATGTAAATGACCCTTCACGTTCGATCATCATCCGTAATTGATTTGCTTCCTGAACAACTCCATCATATAATTTCCTGAATCAAAATGATGTGAGCAAGGGCATGACCTATGTATGATATTCATCACTTGATCACAAAACGTTCAAAATCAACAAAGAAAGACATATTTGTAATATGATAGGATTAAATTAACAGTAAGATACCGATATAAAATGATAGCCACCCTTGAAAAAGGAGGTAATCCAATGCATACGGGTACCATTAAGCAGCTGCTCCAAAAAGTGCCCCTTTTTAAAGACCTGACCAACTATGAGATGGAGCCGATTATCGACCTGGCAAAGCACCGGATGTACCGGCACGGCACCCACATATTTATGCAAGGTGATCCGCTGACAAATGTTTATTTTATTCACCAGGGTAAAATTAAAATCTATAAAACCGACTTCCACGGGAAAGAGCAAATTGTGAATGTTCTCCAGCCTGGCGATATGTTTCCCCATCAAGGATTTTTCAGACAGGATGATTACCCCGCTCATGCAGAAGTGCTGGAAGACGCGGTTTTAATCTATATTCCTATTGAATCATTTGAAAACTTTTTGATTAACCACCCCGAAATCTGTGTGAAGCTTTTCCGTGTTCTCGGCGATATTATCGTCGATCTGCAGGGACGACTGGAAGAAAAAATCCTCCATAACACGTACGAGCAAATTATTATGCTGCTGCTGCGACTTTCGAAAAACTATGGAAAAGAAGCAAGTGATGGCATGGTCAAACTGACAACCCAGTTTACGAACCGCGAACTCGCCAACATGATTGGCTCAAGCCGCGAAACGGTCAGCCGTACGCTGACCCAGCTAAAAAAACAAAATATGGTCGCCGACAAATCCGGTGCGGTAGTTTTAGATACCGACGCACTGGAGGACGAGCTGTTTTAAAGGTAAAGATCATCCTGCGTTGCGGCAAAGATATGCTTGGCTTTGGATGGGCTTAACCACCGAGGAAGGAAATGTTATGTTCCTTCTTCGGGTGTTTTCGCCATCAATCAGCCCAATATCGCCCGGTCGCTTTCAAAGCTACTGCCGCGTTTCTTTTGGAATTCCTGCATTAAATCCTCAATAGTCAGTTTTTGTTTTTCAGTTGTGGAGACATCTAAAATGATTTCACCGTTATCCATCATAAATAGTCTATCTCCCAAGTCCAGGGCCTGTCGCATATTATGTGTTACCATAAGCGTTGTAAGTCCAAATTTGGCCACGACATCACGGGTAATATCAATAATCAATTTAGCTCTTGAGGGATCGAGTGCAGCTGTATGTTCATCCAAAAGCAAAATATCAGGTTCTGTGAAAGTCGCCATCAGCAAAGAAAGCGCCTGACGTTCACCGCCGGAAAGAAGACCCACTTTTGCCTTCAAGCGATTTTCAAGTCCTAAATTCAGTGTGGCTAAATAGTCCTTAAACATCGCTTTTCGTTTTTTTGTTACGCCTGGTTTTAGCTTTCTTTTTTTATTCCTTGCATAAGCCATAGCTAAATTTTCTTCTATCGTCATGGATGGTGCCGTTCCAGCCATCGGATCCTGAAATACACGGCCGATAAACTGGGATCGTTTATGTTCCGGAAGATTGGCTACTTCCCTGTTATTAACAACAATACTTCCGACATCGGGTACCAGACTGCCGGAAATGACATTCATCAGCGTGGATTTACCCGCTCCGTTACTTCCGATCACCGTCACAAATTCACCTTTGGGAAGTTCAAGGTTAATCGATTGCAATGCCCGCTTTTCATCCGGTGTATTTTCATTGAAGGTAATGGAGATATCCTGTAATTGGAGCATTTTCACACCTCCCTGGCTTTCTGCTGCAGAAGCTCAGTCTGTTTATTGGTTCGCCTTTTTTTCTCATTACGCGCCTGAACAATTTTTGGGGCAATCAATGCTAATACTACAAGTGCTGCTGTGATAAGTTTCATATCTCCTGTCTCCAGGAAATCAGCACGAAGCGCCATCGTAACAAAAATCCTGTAAATAATCGCACCGCCGATCACAGCTAACGTGGCTCTCGCAATCGTTTTAACGCCAAATATTGATTCCCCGATTATAACAGAAGCCAGCCCAATAATAATCATTCCTATACCCATATTCACATCGGCAAAACCGCCATGCTGAGCGATCAAGCCTCCAGAGAGGGCTACAAAAGCATTTGATATGCCAATACCGCTAATAATAAGATAATCTGTATTTGCTGAAAGGCTTCGGATCATTTTTTTATTATTACCGGTCGCCCTCAGCGCCAGGCCAATTTCTGTTTTTAAGTAATAATCAGTTAAGAGCTTGATACTGAAGGTAATCAGTATCATAACCGCAATAATAACCCATGTTGAAGGGGTACGGTCTGCTCCCATTGCTGTCAATATACCATTAAAAAAGGAATCAAGACCCGCAGTCGCCCATAGGGATTCCAGCTGTTTAAACAAAGTTGTTTCGTTTAGCATGGACAGAGTAGGCTGCCCCAATATACGCAGGTTAATCGAATAAAGAGCAGTCATCATAATAATTCCTGCCAATAAAGCATTAATTTTTCCTTTCGTATGTAGAATACCGGTTAAACACCCTGCTATGAAACCGGCAACTGCAGCCAAAACAGACGCAATTACAGGAGGTACCCCGTTTACGATTGATAACGCTGCTACTGCAGCCCCGGTAACAAAGCTGCCGTCAACTGTTAAATCAGGAAAATCCAGGATACGAAAGGATAAATAAACACCAAGAGCCATAATGGCATAAATCATTCCTGATTCGACAGCTCCAAATAATGATATAAGCATGATTGCCTCCTTACAGCAAGATGGATTTAATTTCCACTAGCCCGGCTTCTAAAGTTGTGTCTTTACTTCTTATTCGGTTTCAACAAGTTCTGCTTCTTCATCCCAGGAATCATTCCATTCAACTCCTTGTTCTTCAGCAGCTTGTTTATTGATAAACAGCTGGATTTCAGGAGGATACTCCACTGGAAAATCTTGAGGTGTTTTCTCTCCTTTTAATATTTCTGCAGCCATTTCACCGGTTCGATAGCCAATGGTATGATAATCAATTCCATAAGTGGCAAATCCGCCTCCTTTTAAAGAATCGGGCTCACCGACCATTAATGGAATATCCTGTTCGTTTGCAACACCCACAACGCTATCTAAAGCGGAGACAACAGTGTTATCGGTAATAATATAAAATACATCTGCTTCACTAACTAACGTCGTTGCTGCATCCTTTACTTCTGATGAGTTAGCAACCGTTCGCTCGGTCAATTTTAACCCTGTGCCTTCCATTGCTTTCTTGACAGACTCTATTTGAGCAACGGAATTTTGTTCGCCTGCGTTATAGACTGTGCCTACAGTAGCATCCGGGAAATTTGCATCGATAAATTCGACCGTTTTGTTAATGGCATCCGGATGAAGGTCCAGTACACCGGTAATATTATCACCAGGCTCATCCATGGACTCCACTAATCCTGCTCCTACAGCATCCGTGACTGATGTGAAAAGAATAGGGATGTCATTTGTAGCCTGTAATGCTCCAAGTGCACTTGGTGTCGAATTGGCGAAAATCAGGTCAACACCATCTGCAACAAAATTATCAGAAATAGGCTTTACATTATTTTGGTCGTTTTGTGCGCTTTGGAAGTCATATTCCACATCTAATCCCTTATCTTTCAATGCAGCCTGGAAGCCTTTATATGCCTGATCCAATGACGGGTGCTCCACAATTTGTGTAGCGCCTATCTGATATGTTTCAGATTCCCCAGATGCTTGGGTTTCCCCGGAAGAGCCATCACCGGATCCGCAAGCAGCTAATAAACTGAAAACTGCTGCAGCTGTCATGATCTGCAACCATTTTTTCATCTTCATCTCATTTCCCCCTATTACAAATAAATAATCTGAATATTATTGTTCTGCTTCCGCACTTTAAATTGTTAAAGCAAAGATGCCCAAGTTACTGACAAAACGAATTGCTCGCCGCAATAGTTCAATCTATAGCCAGCAGCAATTCACCCGGGAATGTGAACAGTCTCCCCTCCCGACAGCCTCTCTTCTATATGTATGCAGTTTAATCTAAAGCTGTTTCACCTCCCAAAAATAAACTGCTTTCAGATAGTTTTAAGAACAGGTTATGATGTCGACAGGCGAGGTGAATTTAATAGAACTTGAAAATATTATGAATAATACTACACCAATTTCGTGTACGTCGTCAATAAGCAATTATATTATCAGAGAAGAAAACGATACTGACTTATACCATTATCATGGTGCTTTTGCTTTATTGAGCGGTTTTGACTGTCTTTTGGATACAGTTTTCGAATACGCTGCCAAAATGTTGAGTGAAAAAAGAAGCAAAGGTCAGTATTCCGCCGTTTTAGCAGGTTACTGACCGTGAACTGACTCAACCGCCGCTGACCGGTGGAATGAAAGCTACGGTATCTCCGCTTTTTAACCTTGTGTCTTCATGAGAATACTCCTCGTTAACCGCCGTCATGGCATGATCCAAATTGGCCAGATCATGCGATGATTTCAATTTCGTTTTCAGTTCGTTTACGGATAAGCCATCCGCTTCCACATTTATTTTTTCGCTGCCGGCAGCTTCCTGCAGTTCAGCAAAAAACAGGACATTAACCATCACGCATCTCCTCCTCTGAAGGAATCTCTTTCTCATAGGATGTTTTTTCTTTCTGATCACCGATCCACTGTGTTCCGTCTTCCCAGTGTTCCTTTTTCCATATCGGCACAATTTCCTTCATCCGCTCAATGGCATAACGGCTTGCTTCAAATGCATCAGCACGGTGCGGCGTTGACACAGATATAACAACTGCTATATCCGTAATTTCCAGTCTGCCGATTCTGTGTACAATCGCCGTATCGGCGTTTCCCCATTTTTCTTGGATTTCATCGCCGATCTGCACAAGTTTCTTTTCGGCCATCGGTATGTATGACTGATATTCGAGAAACAGCGTCCGTTTACCCTTTGTAAACTCACGGACCGTACCGATAAATGTATTCACTGCTCCTGCTTCATTACGCACAACTTTTTCAATGCAGTCATGCGGATTAATCGGTTCCTGTGTTATCCAAAAATTATTAGTCATCAAAATCCCTTCTTATATGATCAGCTAGTGCTGAAATGTCTTTGTACAAATGATTCATATCAAAAACGGGATACTCCTGGTTATCCATCAATTTCATATCCCGCGTGCCTACTGCCATTATATTCGAAAGCTCCTGCAAAAGCGAAAGGTCCGCTTCGCTGTTAATCAAGACGATTTTGCGGTAATCTGCGTTTTTGTAACCTTCAACCAACAGTAATTCAAGTTGAAACTTCTCGTACAGCTGAACTAATTTTTCAAGCTCAAAAGGCATCTGAAGCGTCAGCTGTGTCAATTTATCGCCTTCCACACCACTAATGATCGACCCGGATTCAAGGTGCTTGTCGCTGTCGGTACCTTTAACCATAGCCGGCTCACCGCCGTGGCCATGATGTTTCAAAGAACCGACTTTCAGACCTCTCTCTGAAAAATAGCGTATCAGCTGATTCATAAGCGTTGTTTTCCCCGAATTTTTATATCCCGCAATTTGATAAATTTGCATACAAACGACCCCATTTTTATAAAACCCGCTTATCTTTTTTGGTCCCCTTGAAATATTGAAGGGGGGATCTTGCTGCCCGTTAAGGCGATATAAAAAAAGGCCGATTCATGAGAGATGAATCAACCATTTACGTTGCATTGTTAATCAGGAATACCGAGGGCGATTTTGGCATAACGTGACATTTTTTCTTTACCCCATGGCGGGTCCCAGACGATATTCACTTCTGCTTGCTCAACTTCAGGAAGATCTGAAAGTGCACGCTTTACATCTTGCTCTATATGACCTGCCAGCGGGCAGCCCATTGCCGTCAGCGTCATGGTAACGGTACAGACACCTTCATCATCCATATCAGCGCCATATACCAATCCAAGGTTGACAATGTCAATGCCAAGCTCAGGGTCAATGACATTCTCAAGTGCACCCATAATATTTTCTTCGAGAGCTGCGTCCATGACAATCCCTCCTTCAATGTTCATAGTCTTATTTAAACATATTCGAGCTTTTTTTTAAATGATTTAAATCACACTATTAGCGGTTGAACAGAATATAACATAAGCAGATCTTTATAAATATGTCTTAAACCAATTCACCGTTTCCAGTACAGCATAACGGCTTACTTTATGATCCCGGTTTTCCTCTTTGATAAACCGGATCTTTTTCTGGTCGGTGTAATAGCGTCTGGCGTCTTCATAAAACGTGTATGAATGGTCAAATGGCACCACCGCATCATTTTCGCCATGCCAGAACAGGACGGGGCGTTCATTCAGTTTATCTGCCTGCTTTGACAAATCATACTGTTCAAGCCGATGATACAAATGCTCAATCACGTCTTCAGTTACAGGCAAATTACCCATTTTCTTAAAGCTGTCAACCAGTGTTTTTGCATATGTCGTGATTTTCGGTGAGCCCATCAGTATCCCTGCCGTTTTAACCCATGGATATTGGGTCAGTGCTGCAGCAGTTGTGATCCCGCCCATACTCGTGCCGGCAACGCCAAAACGCCCATCAGCTATATACCCTTTTGCATTCAGCTCATCCCGGATGTCCTTTAATTCCTCTATATTCTGCATCACAATATCCCAGAATGATACTTGCTTTTTAATGCTGGATATTTCTTTCTCACGCTCACCGTGATACATGCTGTCGGGAAGAATAACCCGAAACCCTTCCTCAGCAAGCAAGTAAGCGAGCGGCAGATTATGTTCTTTTGCACTGGTAAAACCGTGAAAATATGTAAGCGTTGGCAGCGCTTCGTTTTCATTTGTGTGATCGACAATAACGAGACAATTTATTGAGGCAATCTTATTGCGAGATACTCCTATCATAACCAAGGTTCCCTTCCTGTAAATTTGTTTCTAATCAATATCATAATGCCAACTACTTACCTAAATCAAAGATTTCGACGGGGCTCCTTGGTTAAATCGATGTAGTTTTTACAAAATGCTCACGAATCCTTTACATATTGTACCATCACCTATAAACTATAAAGAATACGAGGTGAAAATTTATGGAAGGCAAACATCTAATTGCACTGGATCTGGATGGAACATTATTGACCGATGACAAACAAATCAGTATGCGCAACCGGGAGACACTAAAAAAAGCAATCGACGAAGGCCATATCGTTGTCATTGCAACCGGGAGACCACACCGTGCCAGCATCGATTACTACCACACGCTCGCACTCGATACACCAATGGTTAATTTTAACGGGGCTTTAATCCATCATCCGGCTGATGATAAATGGGATGTGCTGCACAACCCTATGCCGGTCAGGACAGCACACCGGATAGTTGAGGCATGTTATGGCCTGAACGTTCATAACATTCTCGCCGAAGTAATGGATAATGTATACATGGATCGATACGACGAAAAGATAATGGAAATTTTTCAAACGACGCGGCAAGATGATTCACCTATTACAATCGGAAGTCTTAAAAATAAGCTGCAAACTGACCCGACCTCACTGCTGATTCATCCTAAAGAAGACAATATCAACTCACTAAGACAGCATTTGGACGATTTCCACGCAGAGGTGATTGAGCACCGTAAATGGGGTGCCCCGTGGAATATTATCGAGATTGTCAAAAAAGGGCTGAACAAAGCCGTTGGGCTGCAAAAAATTGCACATTATTATCATATCCCGGATGAGCGCATTATTGCATTCGGAGATGAAGACAACGATCTCGAAATGATTGACTATGCAGGTGTGGGTGTTGCGATGGACAATGCAATCGATGAGCTGAAATCTGTTGCCAAACATGTTACTGATACGAATGAAAATGATGGAATCAGCATTTTCCTGGATGATTATTTAAAGCTTCAGACCAACGTGGTTTAGTAAGGATATTCCTATTCAACTAACATTCAGCGGAGAAAATCATCCCGCTGGATCAAGCTTTATCCTCCTTCTTGAACACACACTCAGTGTATTATTTTTAAATAAGCTCTAAAAATTTCCTGTCATATCAGGCTGATTTCGGACCAAACTAGAAGTGAACGCATAAAGCGTTCACTTTCTTATTTGCTTTGATGACTTCCTGCACGGAAATTCTGCCGTTTGCACAAGGCTTACTCCATGGGAGGAATTGCCGATGGGAAAAAACAGCAAGTCAAGACGGTTCGCCCAGCACAGTGCTGATGCTGTCAAAAAACATGACGAACTGTTTCCGTACAGAACGCGTTTTTCAGAAGTGAAACGCAATCAGGATGACACTGACAGCCACACATTAGGAGGGGTTTAACATGGCACAGCAACAGAACAATAATTTGATGCAGCGCGCCAGGAATGCCGTTAACCAATTAACAAACGCTCAAGGTAATGCAAACCAGCAGGAACAGCAGGCTGCACAAAATGCAATTCAGGCTGCCAAAAACCAGGCATCAGCCGAAGAGCAACAGCAGCTGCAGCAGCTTGAGCAGCAATTGAGGCAACAACAACAATTGCAGTAACCTCCAAGCATCAGTCAAAACCTTGGCAGCAACAATCATGCGATGTTAACGATCCACCATTCATTAATGTATGATGAAAAGCGGGATTCTAACATGTATGAACACCCTTATCCGTATATCCGGATAAGGGTGTTTTCCTTCTGATTATTTTCTGTTAGAATAGAGACAAGTATGGATAACGATGGAGGTAAGAATAATGGGAGTAAGAGCTGAAACTACGCCAAACCCGAACGCATTGAAATTTACGACCGACAGTCTTATTTTTGAAGGTGACAGCAGTATTTCCGTCATGCCAGGCGATACAAGCGAACACGATATTTTAAATGATCTGATGGAAGTGAATGGTGTCGATAACGTATTTGGATATCAGAATTTCATTACCGTCAATAAAGCCTTTGACGTTGAATGGGATGAACTGCAGCCCAAAGTGATTGACGTCATCGAAAAATACGGCTACTGAGTTATACATAGCTGGAAAAAGACAGCAATTTTATGTTGCTGTCTTTTTTTATTTCCTTGCTTAAGTTAATCAAAGCATGTTTTTCATCAGCAGTCTCGTCTTTTTGTATTTTATCGTATAAGACACTTGTATTTACCAAGTTTTAATCGCGTCTGAAAAATCCAAAAATGCCGGTTGTCTGGACAATATTCGTGAAAGCATTCGGATCCACTTCCCCAATGATCCGCTCAAGATCGTAAAGCTCATACCGAGTGACAACGAGGTACATCATACTTTTGTCATCCCGTGTATAAGCCCCTTTAGCAGGAAGGATCGTGATGCCACGAACCATTGTATCGTGGATTGCCTTTTGCAGTTCTTCCGCTTTATGAGTAATAATCATAGCGGTTACTTTTTCATGACGTGTATGGAGGGCATCAATCACACGGGTCGTCACATATAATGTCAATAATGTATACAAGGCGTTTTCCGGTTCATATAAAACTCCGGCCATAGCAATTATGATTGAATTCAACGTCAGAAAATAAATCCCAATCGGTCTGTCGTTCATCCGGGATAATACCATAGCAACAATATCCATGCCGCCTGTGGAGGCACCATGCCTTAATGTCAGCCCGACACCGGTGCCGCCGAGGACACCGCCGAACACGGCATTTAAGATAATATCCTCTGAAAGTGATACAACAGGAATAGCCTCCAGGAAAACTGTTGTCACAAGGACTGAAATGACACTGTAAATGGTAAATCCTTTGCCGACTTTGTACCAGCCCAATATCGCCACTGGAATGTTTAATACGAATAAAATGATACCGGTCGACAAGCCAATATTCAGAAAATCATTGAATATACTGGAAAACAGCTGTGCCGCACCTGTAAATCCGCTTGCATATACATGTGCTGAAATCAGGAATAAATTCAGTGATAAAGCATTTAAGAGAGCTCCAAATATAACAATAATGATTCGTTTTGCTTCAACGTAAAACATTCTTTCCCTCCTCTTCCGGGCATATACTATTTTTTGACTATTCTTCTGTATAGTTTTAAACTTAAGTAAATAATAATTCCGTGGAATGTAGGTGTTAAAATGACGATTAAAATTCTTGCTGATTCTGCATGTGATTTGTCCGAGACTCATTATAAAACATATGACATAGAAATGATACCTTTAACTGTTCATCTTGACGGTCAGGAATATCAAGACAGCATTGACATTAAGCCAAAAAAGGTATATGACGCTATGCGGGAAGGAAAAAGCCCAAAAACATCCCAAGTATCGCCGCAAGCCTTTAAAACTATTTTTACATCGTACGCCGAAGCAAATCAACCATTAGTGTATCTTGCCTTCTCTTCAGAACTATCAGGTACATACCAGACCGCCAAAATGATGGAGCAGGAAGTAAAAGAAGCCTACCCAGATGCTGAACTCCATGTGGTTGATACAAAATGTGCATCAATCGGGTACGGCCTTGTCATTCTCCGTGCAGCCCAGCTGGCTAAAGATGGTGCCGGCAGCAGGGAAATTATTGATACAGCAACCTATCATTCTGAACACATGGAACATATTTTTACCGTCGATGATCTTGAATACCTGTATCGTGGCGGCCGCGTCAGTAAAACAGCTGCATTCGTCGGGTCATTTCTCAAAATCAAACCAATCCTTCATGTGGAAGACGGTAAACTGGTTCCGCTCGAGAAAATCCGCGGGTCCAAGAAGCTTTTGAACCGAATGCTCGATATTATGGAAGAGCGCGGCATCGACTTTTCAAATCAGACCATCGGCATCAGTCATGGTGATGATTTAGAGAAAGCAGAAAGAATCGCCGACATGGTTAAAGAAAAATTTGATGCTAAAGATGTCCTGATCGAAATGGTCGGCTCAACAATCGGTGCACATTCCGGTCCCGGTACGCTTGCCATTTTCTTTTTAAACAGCAACTATAAATAGTCATTAGACTGATTGAAACTAATTGGATTAAGAATGTCATAAAAAATGCTTTATTTAGTTTTTGATGGTCAATATAAATATAGCACATTATGAAAGAGGTGCACGTCGCGCGAAATCCATGGCTCGTTACGCGATTTTATGCCAACCTTGCGCGAAATTCCATGGGAGCCGCGCGATATCACATGAACTTCGCGCGAAATTGGCAGGTCCTCGGGCGAATTATTCAACCCCTTTGATTCCATTCCCGCCGCAGAATCACAAAAGTTATACAAAACCACGGAATTTGATAGCTCCCTAAACAAGAACAAAGGGTATCCAATAAGTCTGGGTACCCTTTGTTGTGTAAATTTAAGCCCTTTTCAATTAAACTGACGACCGTTACGGGCAGCTGATCACCCGCTTATTTTTCCTAATTTCCTTGTACTATTAGTAATGGAGGTCTTGCTGCCAATGTCACCTGTCATGTTTCTCTTCCTCTGCACATATATTTCCCATAGGACAACCTAAACCGGAAATATTAGTAAAGGAGGATTCAGGTGAGTATTTTCGAGCTAATCACGATTTTTGAAACAGAACGACATCAGCCGCCAGAATCAATTAATGCTTTATTGGATTTTTATCAGCAGAAATACATCACTGGCGATATTAACATAAATGACTACCGGAAGATTTATCATTATTTGCATCGCCAGGGGGCAATTTCAGCCCATGAACTTGCATGATAATTGAGCGGATTGCTTTTCCCCGCTGAATGTTAGTTGAATAGAATCGGGCATTGAGGGACAGTTAGCCGCCGTGTTTGGGCGGGTTACTGTCCCTTAAAGGGAGGCTGTGCAATTATGCGTCAGCTTCCCGCTTTTTTTGCTGTCTGGTCAGATAGATGATGCCTGCGATAAATATCATAAAAATAGCTGCAACCGGAGCAATCACTGTCCAATTTAGACCGGCGTCTTCCTGAACAACATAAACTTCAGCAGTCTCGCGCGGCAGACCGACCCGGAATTCCCCATTTTCATTTTCTCTTACAAGGTTATCACCGAGCAGCCCTTTCAGTTGTTTGCCGGATGCAACTCCATCCACTAACACATCCTGTGATTCCGTATCGTTATTAATCGCAATGAAGAGCGTTTCACCCTCGTATGACCGCTTAAATAAACTCATTGCACCGCTGGAATCCACCAGCTCATAATCGCCATGCTGCAGTGCCGGAAATTGTGAACGAAGTGCCCCGACCCGGTCGGTAAATTGCTGTAAATCCTCATCCGAGCTGTTCCATTTAATCAGCTGCTGATTTTCAGGAAAACCGTCACCGCCCATTGGGATTTCCGATCCTTGATAAACCATCGGAGCACCCGGGGCAGTATACAGATAAGTTAACGCCAACTTCCATGCTGTTACATTGTTCCGCCCATTCTCCTGGAATCTTTGGGTGAACCGTGTTGTATGCTGATTATCCAGATAGTTTAATACGCCCTGTCCACCAATAGATTGCCACGTTTCACGAATGTTTGTCAGCGGTGTCCCGGCATTGGCAAACACTTCAGTCAGCGGTTCATATAATGCATGATTTTCAACTGCTTGTATAGCTGTATTTTCAGTGAGATTACCGTTATATGATTCTGCATTCGATATATCTCCCAACATATAGAATTCAGGGTTGTTGCTGCGGATATGGGTTGTCAGCTCATCTAAAAATGCCTGATTTGCTTTGTCGGCAGCATGAAATTTATACCCGTCTATATTAGCTTCTTCAATCCAATAATCTGCCACGTCCGTTAAGAAATCCTGCACCTCAGGATTGGACTGGTCGAGCACAGCTGTTTGCTCCTGCCACCGGAAAGACGGCTTACCGCTGCCTTCTTTAATCCAATCACGTTTATCCGGATTATCTGTCATTGAGTGATTTTCGGACACATAATTTGTCACAAATTCCAGTACAATTTTCATATCGTTCGCGTGTGCCTCTTTTACCAATTCTTTCAAATCAGCCATCGTTCCGAACTGGTCATCCACTTCATAAAAATCCTCAACCCAATAACCATGATAGCCATCGGACGAATTTTCCATAATCGGGGATAAGACCAGTGTCGTATAACCCATTTCCTTTAAGTGTCCAAGTTTATCGGTAATCCCCTGTAAATCCCCACCGTGATAGGCAGCCGGATCATCAAGATCGATCTGATCATCCAGGGTGCTGTCACCATTATTAAAGCGATCAACCAGAATTTGATAAAAGATTTCGCTGTCGATTGGATTTTGTTCCGCTAAAGCAGCAGTACCGGAAAATCCAAACAACAACGGAACCACAAAAAATACTGAACATAGGCGTTTCATATATGTACTCCTTCATATGTGTTGTGTGCTTCATTCGGGCATTGAGGGACAGTAGTTTCCGTTTAAAGCGGGTCACTGTCCATTACATGCGAAATATGCGTTCTTTTTCTATTATTAACGTTTTATATGGATAGTCAATGCCAATCGATATATTGTTAAAAATCCTTCATAATTATTGCTGCATAACTTAATTCCTTTACTTAAGGGTTCATTATTCTTTGATTAGCAAATATACAAAATAAGGGGCACTGAGTATGGCTACAACGATCCCAACCGGTATTTCCATTGATGTCAATAAATTTTTCCCAATCGTATCAGACACCATTAAAAGCAAGCCCCCCATCAAAGCAGAAATTGGAATGGTATATTGATGCAATGGTCCAATAATTCTTCGGGCAATATGTGGGACAACAAGTCCCAAAAAAGCGATGGCACCACCGGCTGCAACACTTGCACCAGCCAGAGCAACAGCTATGATCAGCAGCAGACGCCGATCGTTTTCCACTTTTGATCCGAGCCCTCCTGCAATGTCGTCTCCCAAATTCAGCACATTTAAAGTATTCGATTTTTGAAGGGCGTATGGGACAAGTATCAGTATCCACGGCAGCAGTGCAAGAACAAACGTCCAGTTAGCACTCCATATATCACCAGACAGCCATACAGTCGCCTGACGAAAGTCCTGCGGGTTCATTTTCAGCTGAAGGATAACCAATGCCGCGGAAAATCCTGCATTTATACCTATCCCCACAAGTACCAGCCTGATTGGACTAACACCATTTTTCCATGCAAGCACATAGATCAATAGTGCTGCCAATAAGGCACCCATCAGAGCGAATAATGGCATGACTAGAACAGAGAAAACATTGCCCATTAAGTCCTGTAAAAAGAATATAAATAAAACAACTGCAAATCCTGCTCCCGTATTAATGCCCAAAATACCCGGTTCAGCCAAATCATTCTGCGTAATACTCTGCAGTATAGCACCAGACACTGCAAGGCCCGTGCCTATTAAGAGGGCTAAAGTAATTCTTGGCAAGCGAAATTCAAATAGTACCAGCTCCTGCCGATCAGTTCCACTCCCCAGCAATGTCCGGATGACATCCAGCGGTGATATATTGATGACACCTGTTCCCAAAGTCATAAAAAACATAACGATAATTAACAGAATCAATAACATTATTACACCGATAAACCGTCTTGATTTGTGCTTGTTTATCTGGGTCATTTTTTATCACCCCCGCTTCTTCCCCGGGCAAGATACAAGAAGAAAGGAACACCGATAAGTGATGTTATCGCACCGACAGGCGTTTCATATGGTGCATTGACCAGCCGTGAAACGACATCTGACAAAACGAGCAGCAGGGCTCCGAACAATGCTGAGACAGGAATGATCCACCGATAATCTGTCCCCATTATAAAACGTGTCATATGTGGAATAATAAGCCCTATAAAACCAATTGCACCCGCAACAGACACAGCTGCCCCCGTCAATAATAGAACGGTTAAAATCCCCATTATTTTGATCACGATATTATTTTGGCCAAGCCCTGCAGCGACATCTTCCCCAAGATTAAGTACTGTCATCGATTTGGAAATCATAAGAGCAATCACGATACCGATAATACCGGAAATAAGCAGAACCTGATTTGACGTCCAGTCTGTTCCAGCTAATCCGCCTGCCATCCAGAATCCCAGCTGCTTTTCCAGCTGAAAGTGAAGCGCAATCACTGATGAAAGCGAACTTAACAATGTACCAATTGCAACCCCGGCTAATGCAAGTTTAACCGGCGTCAAACCACCTGTGGAAAAAGAACCAATCATAAAAATCAATGCAACGGCGATCCCGGCACCTGCAAATGAAGCAATGGTCATCCCGAAATTTGACACAGCAGGATAAAAAGCCATCACTAACACAAGTGCAAATGCTGCTCCATTTGTCACCCCCATAATAGAAGGTGATGCTAAAGGGTTGCGTGTTAAACCTTGCATAACCGCACCTGACACCGCTAAAAAAGCACCTGTCATTGCAGCCGCAAAAGCTCTCGGTAATCGTAACTCCTGAATCACCTTATGGGATGTAAGGTTATCATTAAAGTTGGCGACTGCCTGCCATACAGTCGATAAATGAATATCTGCCGCTCCAAAGGAAACCGAAAGGCCTATGGAAAAGAACAGTGCGATTAAGGTCAACATCACGATCATTAATTTAAGAAATTTTGATTGCTGAATATTGGATAACATGATTTACTCCTGCACATCTATAATGAATTATATTGCTCACTGCAATCGTGTTAAAGCAATTGACATAGTAATTGAAAATGATTATCATTACCGTTAGAAAACTATTATAACATAGAGGAGACTCACATATGCGAATAATAAACAATTCCCGTTTATTAATAATAGGTTTTTTATTGCTGTTAACGCTACTGATCACCGCCTGTAACGGCAATGATAGTGACAGCGATTCAGCTTCCGGTGATCAGGATAACCAGCGTACATCTGACGTGACACTGGATAGTGCAAAGGGTGAGGTGACTATCCCCGGAAATACTGAGCGTATCATCGCCCCTTTCCATGAAGATGCATTACTTGCTTTAGGTGTTAAGCCAGTAGCTAAATGGGCAATCGGGCAAACAGTTCAAGGCTATCTGGAAGGCCAGTTGAAAGAGGTTCCAAAACTTGAATGGAATATGCCTCAGGAACAAGTTCTAAAGCATGAACCGGATTTACTTATTTTAGAAAATGGCACGGACAGTTATGAAGGGTCTTATGAAGATTATCAAAAGATTGCCCCGACATATGTCATGACTGAAGAAACAACCAATAACTGGCGCAAGCAAATCGATACTTTCGGCAAAATACTTGGCAAGGAATCAAAGGCGGACAAAGTCCTGAATCAGTATGATGATAAAGTTGCCAATGCAAAAGAAACATTAAACAATGCAATCGGCGATGAAACGGTGGCGGCCGTATGGGCTAAAGGAGATCAATTCTTTTTATTTGAACAAAACCGTCACAGCGCAGAAGTACTTTATTCCGAACTCGGTATCAACCAGCCTGAATTAGTCAAGGAACTTGGTAAAGCTCAAACGCAATGGAATCCTATCTCTCTGGAAAAACTTTCTCAATTAAAAGCGGATCATGTGTTTCTTTTGGCAGAAAAAGGTGAACCAGGACTACAAACCCTAAAGGAAAGTTCCGTTTGGCAAAGTACACCCGCAGTTGAAAATGGCAACGTATATACGATAAATAAACCAAGTAACTGGACAAACAAAGGATTAATTGCATCCAAAAAAACAATCGATGACGTGATTGAAACACTCGCCGAGTAATCTTCTTTTATTATCATCGAATGTCACAGATAAAGCGAAACTTCATTCAGCAGAGTATATTTCTCTGCTGAATGATTGCAGAATCGGACATTTAGGGTTAGGGCTAGTTACCCGGTGTTCTTTGGCGGGTTACTGACCTTTACGACCTTTACATGCAGGAAAAATGATGTCATGGATTTTCCTGAAAGCCATGACATCTTTTTGTTTTATGGGAATTTGAGAAAAAGAATTAAAAAGGACTTCCGCCAATGGGAAAGTCCTTGTTTCTTGTACAGCCTATGGCAAAAACCCTAATCCAAGCCGGCCGAAACCTAAAATCAGTGTCAGCAATATTGCAATGACGAGCTGAATCCACCAGCTTTTTGTCGGTTCTTCCCGGCCGGATTTCAAGCTGATCATTTCCATTGCAAAAATCGCCCAAATACCGGCAAGCCCCTTGAAAATTGCTTCGCCCATCTGCGGACCGTTAAAATATGCAGCGAGCAATGTGCCGCCGGAATAAAGAATTAATAAATAATCCAGGCGCAGAATCATTTGCAGGATTTTGCCACCTTTAGCTTTGCCTGACTTATTAAGTATGACAACAACAATAAAGAGAATAAATGCCAAAACCCACGCAGTCACGTGCAAATGTGTACTCATATTCAACCGTTCCTCCTTCAAATACCTACTTGCTTTTACCTATTTTAACATGTCCTGCCAGGAAAATCATTTGAAAGTTTATTGAACTTCCCTGAAGTAAATTTAAATAAAACCTGTTATACTCAAGATGAACGGTATTTTTTAATTCGGAGGGATAATATGGCGAACACAAGTCAGGAAATTATTGATCAGACACAGGAATATGGTGCGAAAAACTATCATCCCCTACCAGTTGTAATAAACAAAGCGGAAGGTGTATGGGTTGAGGATCCTGAAGGCAACCGATACATGGATATGTTGAGTTCATATTCCGCATTAAACCAGGGTCATCGTCATCCAAAAATCATCGATGCACTGAAAAAACAGGCAGATGCTGTCACCCTGACTTCCCGTGCATTTCATAATGACCAGCTTGGTCCATGGTATGAAAAGATCTGCAAACTGACCAATAAAGAAATGACGCTCCCGATGAATACCGGTGCGGAAGCTGTGGAAACGGCTGTAAAAGCTGCACGCCGCTGGGCATACGATGTCAAAGGTGTTACAGAAAATAACGCTGAAATCATTGTTGCTGAGGGTAACTTCCACGGCCGTACCATGACAGCTGTTTCCTTGTCATCGGAGGAAGAATATCAGCGCGGATTTGGCCCGCTTCTTCCAGGAATCAAAACCATTCCTTACGGTGATGTCGACGCACTGAAAGAAGCAATTAATGAAAATACAGCTGCCTTTCTATTCGAGCCGATTCAGGGTGAAGCGGGTATCAACATCCCGCCGGAAGGATTTTTGAAGGAAGCATATGATATCTGTGCAGAAAATAATGTGCTGTATATAGCTGATGAAATTCAGTCAGGCCTTGCACGTACAGGCAAAATGTTCGCCTGCGACTGGGAAGACGTTACACCCGATGTTCTGATTCTGGGTAAAGCACTGGGCGGCGGCGTATTTCCGATCTCAGCTGTAGTGGCCAATAAAAATATCCTCGGTGTATTCAATCCGGGATCACACGGATCGACATTTGGCGGCAACCCGCTGGCATGTGCTGTCTCTACGGCATCACTGGAAGTGCTTGAAGAAGAAAAATTAGCTGACCGTTCACAGGAACTTGGCAATTACATGATGGACGAACTGAAGAAAATCAACAACCCGAAAATAAAAGAAGTGCGCGGCAAAGGCTTATTTATTGGTGTTGAACTGACTGAAGCGGCACGGCCGTATTGTGAAGCATTGAAAGAAAAAGGACTTCTGTGCAAAGAAACACACGAAAATGTCATCCGCTTTGCCCCGCCGCTCATCATTGAAAAAGAAGATCTTGAATGGGCGATCGGCCACATCAAAGAAGTATTAGGATCATAAAGTGAATTGCAGGCTTCCACGAAATGGGGAGGCCTGTTCTTCTTATTTACTTGTCGCCTTCTGCTAATATTCCAGCTTTCGCACCCATGTTCCCGCTCTCGCGCCCATATCTGTCAAATACCACACCAAATTATTCTCTCTCACGCAACGGCTGTTTCCGTTTATAAGTCAAACTCCGCCAGACCCATTCCAGCGGACCATACCGAAATTTCGCGAGCCACCATTTGCTGGCAAAAACCTGAATCACATAAAACAGGACAACAATCCCCATAGCCTGTACCGGTCTGACCGACCCATACAACCCAAAACCAACACCATAAAACAGCACAAAACAGAATAGTGATTGGAGTATATAATTGCTCAGCGACATTCGTCCAATATAACTGAACGGCTTCAGCATTTTTTTACCAAGCATACTTTGGCCAAGCAGTGTAATCGAGAATAAATAAAAGATTGCTGAGGCAGTTCCGCCGACATTGTCCTGTACGTATGAAAACCACACCGGATTCCCGTATAGATGCGGTCCCATCTTCAGAACAATAAACACGATTAAACTGATGATCCAGCCGGCTAAAAGCTTCTGTCTATGTGCCTGAGGATTGTGCAGCCAGCGTTTTCTGGCCAAATACACGCCAAACAGGAACAGCGGCAAAAGTGTCGTCCCCAGCAGCATATAAGAAAAGACACTATTGGAATAAAGCCAGTCATTCAGGTTCTGCCCCAAAATTGCGGACAAGTCATCACTTGCATAACTTCTTTCTGCACGATTAATTTCAGACATGCTGGCACTGCCGAGAAGCGCTCTGATATTATATAACATAAGCGTATACAGAAATACGCTGATACCAAGCATAAACGAGCCCCAAAGCAATATCGTTTGGTCACTCCGGTAAATAAACACCATAAAAATCAATCCGATAATACCATATGACAGCAAAATATCCCCATGCCAGATTAAAAATGCGTGGATCATTCCAAACATAATTAATATGGTCAGCCGGCGGATTAAAAATGGCATGACAGCAATCTCTTTAACTATCAGGCGTTCCTTCAAAATCTGCAGGCCAAAACCAAACAAAACAGAGAATAACGTATAAAAGCTTGCCTGAAAGAACATGTCAATCAGCATTTGAGTCGTTTGATCTATCGGCAGAGGCCATACATCTTTCTCCCCGCCATATAAAAAATACGGTGCTGAGAATGCACCAATATTGACCACGAAGATTCCTAAAATCGCAAACCCTCTGGCTGCATCGATCCACATCATACGTTCAGATTTATGTAATGGTTCGGCAAAATTCATGGCTTTTTCAACCTTTCCGTTAAACCGGATGTCTGCATCATACTCTACACTATACGATTATGGATCCTTCCAAGTTTCACAATTCCGCATCTGCACATAAACTATATCAGAAGGAGGATATTTCAATGCCGGCAAAAGTTGGTGCTGTAAAAATTAATAATATAAGTGATTCAGGTACCTTCAACATTGGAGATGTTTATTCCATGTCCCCGGAAAGCTCTGCAAAAACCTTTGCCGGCGGCGGTTCTTTTAATACCGGCGATGGAACCTATATCAGACTCGGGCGATCAGTAACCAATGTAACAGATACTGATAATGCTGACCAGAATATTACGTGATAATGGAGTGTTTACCATGAATTTCACCATTCATCAATCGATTTCGATTCATTTTATTAAAATCAATGCGATATCGAATTCCTCTGTGTTTCAAATCGGGAGTACCGGAAGTATCAGTGCCCAATCGGATATTCATAACACCGGCGGGTATACCGAACCTGCTGAACCAGCCGAGCCAGTCGGTGAGCCTTCTATCATTCGATTGCGACAGCCGGATTAAAGCACATAGCAAACAGTCGTGCATATGCTATGTGCAGGCCTTTGCCCAATAAGGAGGACATTCTTATGGACAGCTGGAATCACTACCTTTATAACCTTTATCAGCATATCAATGAACAAGACCGGAAGATCCGCTCACTGGAAAAGAGGCTACAGCACCTTGAAGATGATTCGTATCAGAACCAGAAACAATCGGTTGAAAAAATCGAATATAACTTCGATCAGCTAAAAATCGAAAACCTGAATGGAACACTTCATATCGGCTTATCACCGGAAGATTTAGAAGGTATTGATGATTTTTCTGTGCCAGACGCCGAAAAATCATCGCTACAACAACAGCTGGCAGCCGATTTAAACAGGTATTTAGATGAAAATGGCGAACAGATTATTTTTGATATTGCTGCACAAAAGCATGTTTCACGGGATAACATAGATTCGGATATACTTATTGAAGACATGGCAAAACAGCTGCCTGAACGCATCGCATTTTATCAAAATGAAGTTACGCAAAATTATCGGGGATTGAGCGAAAACCAGCTTAAGGATCATATAAGCGAGCAAATCAAACAGGAAATCCATCACTCCCTGAACAAATACATGGAAGGGGATGAACCGCAAAATGAAAATGGAAGTCCATAATTGGGATCTGAACGTCGGAAATGTTGAGATCACCACCGTAACAGCATCTTCCGTGTTTTTAATCGGTGACAATGACGAATTTGCCCTGTCGTCATTTTTCGATACCCCGCCTGAAGCGGCAGCACTCGGATCAATTGTCCCACTGGCCAGTTCCAGTTAAGGTGATTTTATGAAGGAAAAACGAATTGCTTCTGCAGGCTATGTCAGTTTAGGCGGGTTAACATTCAGCGGTATTTTTAACATCGGTGATACCAAGCATATCCAGTCAACATCGAAAGGCATTGCCTTACAAAAAGAAGGTGCACGGTTTAAAGCTGAAAATAATATTAATTTTAATGATTATTCCTTGTTTAACCGTGAAATGAATTTACCGGAAATCGTCACACCGGTTCAAAAAGAAACCATTCATCATTCAGACACAATAAGCGTAAATAACATAGACATTATCGGTATCAGTGAGGCAGCTTTATTCCAGATCGGAAATCTCGAAAAATCTTACAGTGAATCAAGAATAAAACACTTCCGCAGATATTCCAGCGTTTAATTGCACACAGGTGCTTGTCAATTTCATAAACTATCACAGCAAGATTTAACAAGCTAAGCAGGTGTTTTTATGCCATCAATAGTGGGACCAATTAAGATTAACAGTGTCGATGGGGGCGTCATGAACTTCGGCGACTCATTCTACCTGGCGCCAAAAAGTACGTCGAAAACGAGTTCCGGTTCGGGGTCTTTTAACACCGGCGATTTCATTAATACAAACAATGGTGTTAGTTCAACTAATCCACTTGATCCTGATGTTAACGACCAAAATGTTTCAGGAAACGCTTAAGGTCTGCACAGCAGATGCTGCGCAGACCTTTTGCTGTGTTCCATTTACTAATCTCGGAGTCCGTCTCCTTTCTGCAGCGTATATTCTGCCTTCTGTTGATATTGCTTTCTTTCTGCAGAAAAATTCGCTGTTCTGCAGATATTGTACTCCATCTGTCGATAATTCCACTCATCTGTTGATATTCTCGATCTTCTGCAGATAGCCATGCTGTTCTGTCGATAATCTGTTTCATTTGCAGATAACTGCAGCGATTTTTTTACATGTCTTCGCCGGCTGCAGGTAAACACAAAACACTATTCATACGGTCAAATTTTTAATTCCAGCTGCCGAGCGAAGAAATAAAGGTATGCTGTATTGACCGGTTCCTTCCAAATACGTTCCAGAGCCTGTTTATACAGATTCATTTGCACCTTGTACCGTTTGGAAAGATTATCCTTTACATGATCAGTCACTTCGCCTGTAATTGCATCTGTCTTGTAATCAAGAATAATCCAGCCATCATCCATAGGGATCACACAATCAATAACCCCCTGGATCAATACGTGTTCATCTGATTCACCCGTCCAATTGGCATAGACTTCGTTTGCGGGCAGTGTCAGGCTGAACGGCACCTCGCGATAGACAATCGGGGCGTTCATGACCAGCCGGCCGATGCCGGTTTCAAAAAATGCCTCAACAGCTTGAATATCAATGACATCTGCTTCCTTGCTTGTCAACATCTCCCGTTCGACCAGTGACTCCACATATTCGGCAACTTCATCAGGCTGCATTGGTTTTTCCAGTGGTATATGCTGCATCACAGTATGCATAGCGGTTCCGCGTTCGGCA
Organism: Lentibacillus sp.; assembly: GCF_035301675.1. Lineage (NCBI taxonomy): Bacteria > Bacillati > Bacillota > Bacilli > Caryophanales > Bacillaceae > Lentibacillus > Lentibacillus sp. The sequence goes on from NZ_DATGTT010000060.1 coordinate 29,021, forward strand.
GCCGTAATCATCTGCTGTTTTTGCATAAACGCCGGACGCTTGACGATTGGCGGCTGAAACTTCTGGACAAGCTGATCACTGCTGTATTCATCCTTCAGTTCACGCTGCCGTTTTATTTCCGTAACGGTCTGCTTGGCACGGGAATGTGCTGCTTGTTCATATGGGTAAGTATACGACAGCCGGTTATCTACGGCCTGATCATATACATTGTCATCAATATCAAGCGGTTCCCAGTTTACAATATTTTCCCTCAGTCTGCTGGCTTCTTCAGTGTCTTCCCCGTCCAGATTGGCGAAAGAACTCCCATGCACAATCGATACGTTCCACTCAGACGGATCAATCCGGATGGCTTCAAGCACCTGATCGGGTACTTCCATTGTCCGCAAAACATCGTTCGTCTCGTGGCGGATTAATGCGGGGCCGATCCAATCCAAATATGTTTTCGACTGAATGCGGTAATGCGCAGGCAAAATCCAGCCGGAATGATCGATTATCTGCTCCCACTTCTCCTGCTTTTTGGCAAATGACGCGACATTGCCGACCATCAGAAGTTTTTCTTTAGCCCGTGTCAGCGCGACATATAAAACACGCATTTCTTCAGCAAGCATCTCTCGCAATTTTTCCTGTTTTAAAGCATGATAGAACAACGTGGGATACGTGATTCGTTTAACCGGATCAATGTATTTGCTGGCAAAGCCAAGGTCTTTATGCAACAAATAGCGCCGGCTCAAATCCTGCATATTAAACTGCTTATCCATGGCACCAAGAATGACGAGGGGAAATTCGAGTCCTTTACTCTTATGAATTGTCATAATCCGAACGACGTCTTCCTGTTCACTGAGCGCTCTTGCAGCTCCTAAATCGTCACCGCGCTCCTCCATTCGTTCTATGAACCTCAAAAACCTGAATAAACCGCGGAATGATGTTGTTTCGTAGCCTCTTGCCCGGTCATAAAGCGCCCTTAGATTAGCCTGCCGCTGCCGTCCTCCCGGCATGCCGCCGACAAAGTCATAATAGCCTGATTCCCTGTAAATCTGCCAGATTAGCTCTGATAAAGCTCCCTGCCGAGAAGCAAGCCGGTACTGTTTCAATTTTTCCATGAAATTAGCCACTTTAACGGCTGTACCACCTGTATTCTGCCTATGGAACGCTGTCAGCGCATCATAGTAGGCTCCGCGTTTGTCGGCTAACCGCACCTGACCAAGCTCCTCCTCATTCAGCCCGACAATCGGTGATTTCAAAACAGAGGCAAGCGGAATATCCTGCCTTGGGTTGTCAATCACTTTCAGCAGATTCAACATGATTTTCACTTCGATTGCCTCAAAATAACCGGTTGAAAGCTCGGCATAAACAGGAATGCCCTGTTTTTTCAACTCATCCACAATCGTGGGCGCCCATGTCATGGACCTGAGCAGAATAACCATGTCACGGTACTGAACATCCCGTTGTGTATCAGTTGTTTTATCATGGACTTTCAGCGGATCCTTATCTTTCCGGCCAATCCAGCTTTTAATTTTTTCCGCATAGGCACGCGCTTCAAGCTGTGCTTTCTCCAGATCCTGATAGTCTTCTTCTTCCGGCGTTAAGTCCTCTTTTTCTTCCGGTGATTCACGGTCAATAATGACAAGCTCAGGCTCCGGTTCAGGGTGAGTCAAGTCATCGTACATGTTATTCGCATAAATCAGTTCAGCATCCGGTTCATAATCAATCTCACCCAGTGACTCATCCAAAATCTGTCTAAAAATATAGTTGGTGCCTGAAAGAACTTGCTCCCGGCTCCTGAAGTTGCTAGCCAGGTCAATCCGCTTCGCTGACAGCGCATCACTGGCAAATCGTTTATATTTGTCAATAAAAAGTGATGGTTCAGCATGGCGGAATCGGTAAATGCTTTGTTTCACATCACCGACCATAAACATATTTCCGGGACCCTGCTGATCACTTATCAGTGACAATATCGTTTCCTGGACAAGATTCGTATCCTGGTACTCATCAACCAGAATCTCCGTAAATTGCTTCCTCAGGTTAACAGCAACATTGGACGGTATGACACCCCCGGGATTTGATGTATCGTCCATTAACAGCTGCAAACTGTAATGTTCAAGATCGGAAAAATCAACAATTGCCCGTTCGCGCTTTTGTTCAGCAAATCGGGCTTTAAATTGTTTGACCACTTCCGTCAGCTGTCTGATGACCGGAGCCAGTTCCTGCATATCGGCAATATGACCATCCAGATTACGGCTGAACCACCCGTCTTTCATGTTGTTCCAGCGCTTTTTATAATTGTCCCGCAGCTTTTTTGTTTTTTCTTTCTTTGTTTCATCACAATCGGCTTTTTTTCCGGATAATCGCGCAAATGAACTGGATGCCATAAACTGCTGCAAACCATCCCAGGAATCAAGATTTTCTTTAGCCTCGTACAAATTAGCAAGGTCGGATTCGATTGTCTCGGCGTAATGATATGGTCCATCGCTTTCCCTGGTTATATCCATTGCCAGTTGCATTTCCTGATTGATTGCTTCAAACTCGTTTCTGACTTCCTTTTTGATGATTGAAAGCCAGTCCAAATCGCCCTCCTGCCAGTCTTCCGGAATGTCATAAACGTCTGCAAGTCCGTCAAGCCACTCCTCCGGCCAGGGATTCTTTATTGCAAATGTATATAAATCAAGGACAAGACTTTCTACATCCGTATCACTGCGGTCACTGGAGAAACGGTCAACCACCGCGAAAAAGTTTTGCTGGTCCTCTGCTTCTTTTCCATACCAGTCTTCAAACAGATCATCAATGACTTCCTGCTTGATCAGATCAGCTTCCATATCATCAGCAATCCGAAATGACGGATCAATATCGAGCAAATACGCATGTTGCCTGACGATATCAAGACAGAAGGAATGCAATGTCGAGATCGATGCGCGCTGCAGGAGTGATAATTGTTTTTTCAAATGGCTGGACTCCGGATCATTTGCCAAAGCCTGTTCCAGTGCCAGTCCGACCCTGTTTCGCATTTCCTGGGCTGCCGCATTCGTAAATGTGACAACAAGCAGTGAGTCAATATCTGCCGGGTTTTCTCCCCGCAGCAGTTTTTGGATAATCCGCTCCACGAGCACAGCCGTTTTACCCGATCCTGCTGCAGCAGCAACAAGCACGTCACTGCCGTCCGTATAAATGGCTTCCTCCTGTTCTCTTGTCCAGTTCACCATCATGATCCCTCCTTTCCACGGAGCTTATCCAGAATTTCATCATCCTTCATATCGGTCAGTTTACGGTAGTTATTTTCTTCTAAACTTGAGTCAAATTGACAGACAGAAAGAAATGGACAATAGGTGCATGCTACCTGTTGTTTATACTGATACGGATTTAAATGCACACCGCCTGATGTCATATCAATGCCTGCTTGCGTCATCAAATGATGGATGTGGTTTTGCAGGCTATGGAACGTTTCATTATCAGCAACTTTTGAACCGCTGTAAAAATCGCCGTTCTTTTTAACACCTGCCGGGATGATCTGACTTCTCCCCGATTCCAGCGTCGTATCCATCATTTTGACAATTTGTTCATCCGACAGCAGCAGCCCCTGCATTTTGTACTTTTTAAACAGCTCTTTTTCGATTTCCTCATCGGACATTTTCATGCTGCCAGACACCATTGGATTATGAACGTGGAAGTAGAGGACGCCAGCCGGTGACGCTTTTACCCCAAGCCATTGTTCAGATTGGGAAAGTACAACATCCAGATACGTCAGCATCTGCAGGGCCAAACCATAATAAACCTCAAGCAGACTTAATCCTTTTTCGCTTGATTTGTAATCAATAATCCGCAAAAATAACCCTTCCGCACTTTCAGCCTTATCAACCCGGTCAATCCGTCCGCGCAGCATTAATTCAAATCCATTCGGGAGCGGCAGTGTTACCGGATTGAGTTTCTGGTTATCACCAAAACCAAGCTCAAGCCCTACCGGTGAAAAATCACTTTGGCGTGCCTGCTCACTTAAAATATAGGTTGCGCGTGTGATAACGTCCTGCAATTTTTGCTGGATATATTTATAGCGGTTTGAACTGTGCAAAATCTGATGCTGCAATACAGGTGCAAGTTTCTCGACAGCCTGCTGCGCATAACCGGCACCTTCCCTTTGGGTTAATTGCGAGAAATCCTTGCCTGAGTTCTGAATCCATTCGGTGATTTTTTTCAGTGCTTCATGAAAAAGCTGACCAATATCAGGTGCATCGAGTTTATATATTTTTCGTTCCTGCAGCTGCAGACTGTATTGGGCAAAATGCTGATATGAACAACGGTAATACGTTTCAAGCCGTGACACACTGGACTTCACCTGTTTTGGATACAGCCGTTCAGTTGTCTGCTGTGATAAGTTAACCGGCTGATTTTGGTAATACAGACTTTGCAAAATGGTATATGTCGTACTGTATTTGGGCTGATTTCGCATGTACCAATTCAAAACATGCCACCATACTTCTTTCACCGGGTACCCTTTGCGGCTGCGGGCAAGCTGGGCAGTCAGCGCTGATCTTGTTTTAATCGGTGTGGTGATAAACCGCTGGGCATCAGTCAGCTCTTCAGGGTCTTGGAGCAACAGATGATCACAGCAAGCAGGAAACAGATCCTCCACCCGCTTAACCAGCTGTGACGGCATTTTTGATTTACCCTCCTCATCACTGAGCGGATAGCTGATCCATAAATAATCTTGAGCCAAAGTGAATGCCAGATACATATAAAACCAGTCATCCAGCAGTTTCCGTTTACTGCTCTCCGCCAGTTCCATTCCCTGTTCTGCCAGAATGCTGCGCTCCTGCTCATTAATCAGCCCATCCTCTGCCTGGTTCATCGGCCATACGCCATCATTGACGCCAAGCAAAAATGAGCATTGCATGCCGCTGATCCGGGAACGGTCAATCGTGCCAACAATGACATGGTCAATACTTGGCGGAACGTGAGCGAATGTCAGTGACTCAAAACCCGCTTCGATTGCAGCACGGAACGTTTCCATCGTCATCGGCTCTTCACCGGCCATTTCAACCATTTCATCCAGCAGCTGAATGACAGCATTCCATACTTGTTCCTGTTCACGCGCTTTTTCAATTTGGCCTTCCGCGTCAAAGGTTTCCCGCATTTTTTCAAGCCGGCCGGGCACATCAAGCTGTTCCAGCAGCAAATAGATGATTTCACATCGTTTTCGTACCGTTTCAGCCTCGCGGATTTCCTTGTCAAATTCTTGTAAAGCAAGGACCACCTGATTCCGGTACGCATTAATCCGCTGCTGTGTCTTCCTTTCTGCATCCGTCTGGGCTGATTGGTCAAACCCAAGGAACCGCTGAAAGACCCATTCGTTATCAGCAAACCACTGTTGCCGGGACCGGACGCCATATTCAAGCACATAATTCTCCAGTTCATCGATCGCATCATCAGTCAGCGGATGGTTGGCATCACGGGACGGGATGAATCCTGTTTTTAACACTCGGAAAACAGCATCATAACGCCAATTCCCTTCGACGATATCCATAACCGAACGGATAAATTCAATCAGTGAGTGATTCAGCATGCTTCGTTTTTCATCGATAAAAACAGGTATATCATGGTCATCAAAAATCGTATCGATCAAATCATGATAGACATCGGTCTGACGAATAAAGACCGCTATATCTCTAAAACGATAATGCTCTTCCCTGACAAGACGGAGAATTTCCTGGGCGACTCCTTCGACTTCTGCACGCGGGTGAACCGCCTCGGCGATCTGGATAGGCACTTCATCGTCATATACAGGTGCAGGTCTGACATCAAAGTACTGTTCCAAATGAGCAAAATACGGGCGGTTCTGTAACCATCCATCATCCCGGTCCAATATGCCCGGTTCTTTTATGGGAATGTTATTCTCCTGTGCGATTGTCCGCAATGTTTGGTATGTCTCTTTTGTCTGATAAAACAAATCCAGTTCAGAAAGATTATCCTGGTCCGGGATATCAGCTGTTAATGCCACCGTCACCGAATTGCATTTTTTCATCAGGGCTTCGACAACAAGCAATTCCTTCGGTGAAAACCGGTGAAATCCGTCGATATAGATATCAGCATTCTCAAGCTGCGGCGCCGCCTGTATTTTATCGGCAAGCAGCTGCAGCTGATCCTCACTATCAATATATTTATCTTCCATTGCACGCGTCAGGTTTTCATAGATATAAGCCAGATCATTGAGCTTACCCGCCAGTGCAGCCTCACCAGGTTCTTTATGAACAAATTGCTGCATCTGTCTCATTTGCAAATCCAGCATTTCCGGTGTAATCCGGTAACGTTTGAACTCAGTAATCATGTTCTCAAGCTGTTCCAGAAAACCCTGTTTCTCCAAAGCCTTCTGAAATATATCCCATTCACTTTCTTTTTCGGCGATTATTTTACGGAGCATCATTTGGGTTCCGACCGAGCTGATGAACTGTTTGGTGCTGCCGCCGGTTTCCTGCATAACGCGCCATGCAAGCCGCGAAAAACTGACCACCTGGGCACGGATGCTTCCTTTGATAGCTTCATCCTGAAATAATGCGTATTCCTGCTGAAATGTCATTTGATCAGGCACAATATAAAAGATTGGCGACCCTTGTGGGTTGTCGGTTAATTGTTGCCGTATATCATTCAAAATCCGTTCACTTTTGCCGGTTCCGGCTCTGCCTAATAAAAATCGGACTCCCATACATTCCGCCCCCTGCAAATAATAGGCTGTTTTCTAAAAGATTGTTGATTATAACACAAAATCCATAAGCTGCGACGTAACTTAAGGTATAAGTTGGTGCGTCTTCTACCGCTCCGAAAATACACGCCGCTTTCCGCGGGCGGCTGGTGAGCCTCCTCAGGCTGACGCCCTGCGGGGTCTCACCTATGCCACTATAAAATAATAAAACCTATTTCTCATTTTAACAGAGAAACAGGTTTTAGACACTTTACAAACGTATGTTTTTCATTCCAGCAAACGGCCGGATAATAACGGCTGACGATCTATAAATGCCCGATTTGTTCAACTAACATTCAGTGGGAAAAGCGCCCACTGAATGAAGTTTCTACTTTTCCCCGAAACTTAATTGCATTTCTGAGAACGGCCAGTACTTGACATCCACTTTCCCGACAATTGTTTCGGCGTTAACAAACCCGATTTCACGGCTATCGAGACTTTCGCCGCGGTTATCTCCCATCACGAACAGTTTTCCTTCAGGCACTTCGGTTTTTCCAGTGACACCTTCCAGCGTGAAATCTTTCGTATATGGCTCTTTATCGCTCATTTTTCGAAATCGCTTCAGAAAAGGTTCTTCTATATATTCACCGTTAATATACAATTTATCATCCTTGTAAACAATCTCATCGCCGGGCAAACCGACGACCCGCTTGACATAATCATCCTGTTCATCCGCATGGAACACAACAATATCGAAGCGTTCTATATCTGTCAGGTTATAAACCACTTTATTGACCATCAATAGATTGCCGTCATACAACGTTGGTTCCATTGATTCGCCATTGACAATATAACTAGCAAACAAGTTAGACCGGAAAATAATGGCCAGAACCAATGCAAATAGTATGACCGGCATTATTTTACGAAAATATCTCTTATTCATTTCAGTTTCCTCCAGGGTATGACAAGTTTCTTGGCGACATTCCACTTATACTAGTCTACCCTGTTTATTCACTTTTTAACCTGTTCACGCTCGGAAATTTCCCTTATGATCGTCTTTCGTTGCAGACGCCTCTCAATATATTTCCCAAACAGCCAGAACAGGACAATACAAACTCCGACAACAATTGTTCTGACCGGCTTCTGTGCAAATTCAACGATGCTCGAACCGACAAAGGCAATCGAAAAAATCATGACCGTCTTACCCATGAGTACCGCCAGGATAAACTGCCGTATATTAATTTTTGACAGCGCCGATACAACGTTGATCACCGACGACGGGGAGAATGGAAAACACATTAATAGAAAGAGCGGACCGAAACCATGCCGCTCCACCCAAGTGGTCACTCGAACCACTTGCTTGTTCCGGCTTATTGCCCTGAATAACCGTTTGTCCCCAAGTTTTCGAATAAGTAAAAATACCATTATCGCACCGACGCATGCCCCTGCCCACGATAATATAAAACCTTTCCACAGACCATAAGCCGCTGCATTGGCCATTACGAACACAATCAGTGGCAAAAATGGGAGGAAGGCCTCAATAAATGGCAAAAGAATGCCCGGTAAAGGCCCCAGACTTTCGTATTCATTTAACAAATGCTGGAGATACTCGTCCAACTTGTCCTGCTCAAGCCAAATTCTCCAGTCCATAATGCTGACGTTTAACAAATACATGTATCTTTGTCCCCTTAATCTGAAGCGTCTTTTTCGTCTATTTTCCAGTATAACTGTTTTTGTTTTAATTTATCCGTCATTCGTAGATTCAGCAGCCATTACCGAAAATTTTACTTTGGTACGCCTTTTGACAAGGCTGTATATACCTCTTTCTCTCCATTTTACCTTATATAAAATTTTTTAGTGTATTTTTTGTTCATTTTATCATATAATAAAATGCAGAACTAATGTTCGGTTACGGAGGGGATGACATGCGCTATCTGAATGACGAAGAATTACAGCTTGCTTCACGCTTCCTGTTTCTTTCAATGGCGATGGTGGTTATTCAGCAGGATCTTTACAACATCCGGAACGGCACATTTAAAATAAAAGAACCTTATATAGACCTTTTGGAAAAAATGAATACCGAAGCCGCAAATGAACGCAGAAGGCTGCAAAAAGCGATGCAGGATCAAAAGATTCGGGTCGTTACACTGAATAAAAATGATTCCTTTTCATCTTACTTATTTCTTTGCAGGGGACGTGAAGAGAAGCGAAATTATTTTAACCCGGCAATCCGCAAAAAAGTGGAAACGATCATTCAGGAACTTATGCAAAAGGCTCTGCCACTTTATCAGCAGCATGATTCTGCAAATACTTGATACGGTTGTCCAATAAATACCGGTATTGCGCCGTCCGCTGCACCTGATTGAGCATTGAACCAAATGAAATTTCAAAAAGAATGGATTTATGATTCTTAAAAACTATCTCCGTCTGCCTTCCCGGGCCCTGATTTACCTGGTCAATATGTGAATGGGCAATCCATGAACATTTTGGGTTGGCAGGCGAAGTCGTGGGAAAAAAATACATGCCGCTGGTTGGATCAATGGAGACGGGGGCTTTATGTGTGATACCGCAAATGCCGCGTGTTCCATCCTGTCTGCCACGCAGGCTGCTCCCAAAGAACTTGCATGCATAATCAATAATTTTACTTGGGGGGTGGGGAACAGAATATTCTTCGTGCTCTTCCAAAACCAGTGTACTGGTACTTCCGTTTTCATTCTGCTGCGCGATAACTGCCATTGTAAGGGGAGTCACTTCGTGTGATGAAGAATAAAAATTATCTATCATTCTTTTTTCATCCTTTCATGTATCATGAAAAGAAAGAGGTATACCTATAATTTACCAATTCTAAATAAAAAAGACAATATAAATTTCACTATTTTCTTAAAATTACCCCGAAAGTGCGTGTTCAAAAAACAGAAGAGGTGCTCCGCGTTGCCGGAACACCTCTGCGCTTATTGTGCTATCCATTCACGCAGGTTCTTCCGCAATATTTTCCCTGTCGTGTTCTTCGGCAGTTCGTCCATGAATTCCATTTTCGACGGAACTTTATATTTGGCCAGATGTCCTTTACAAAATTCCAATAAAGCCGCTTCATCCAATGAAGAATCGCTTGCGACAATAAAAGCAAGAACGGATTCGCCTGATTCGGGATGCGGTGTTCCAATCACAGCCGCTTCCGCTACACCGGGATGGTCATAAAGCACCTCTTCCACCTCGCGCGGATATACATTAAATCCACCCACCAAAACCATATCTTTTTTCCGGTCGACAATATAAAAATACCCTTCATCATCCATTCGTGCCATGTCACCGGTGTAGAGCCAGCCATCTCTTAACGCTGCAGTCGTTTCTTCCTCCATTTTATAGTAGCCCTTCATAACATTCGGACCACGAACAATCAATTCGCCGACTTCACCAGGCGGCACTTCCTCGCTGAACTCGTCGACAACTTTATTTTCCACATTGAGAATACTGGTCCCAATTGAACCCGGCTTGCGCGGACGGTCAAGCGGATTGAAACATGTAACCGGTGAGGACTCCGACAGCCCGTAACCTTCAGAAACCTTGACATCGAAAGCCTTTTCAAAACCTTTCAGCAGTGAAATCGGCATCGCTGACCCACCGGAAATACATAAACGGATGCCAGAAAAATCACTTTGACCGTTTTCGGCACTTTGCAGCAGATAATTGTACATAGTCGGCACACCTGCAAAAATGGTTGCTTCATGAACACGCGCAACCCGGAACACTTCCTGTGGTGAGAATTTCGGCATAATCAATACCGTTCCGCCATTCATCAGCGGTGCATTCACCGCAACCGTCAGACAGAACACATGGAACATCGGCAATGCAGCGATCACCCGATCTTCCCCGTTAATGGTTAAATAATCAGCAACGTCTTTCGCATTCGAGTAAATATTTTTATGGGACAGCATGGCGCCCTTTGGTTCCCCCGTCGTTCCAGAGGTGTAAAGAATAATCGCCGTATCCTCATCATCTGATCCCGGATCGTCAAACCCCAGGCTGCCTTCCTCGATCATTTGCGTAAACGATTTCATTTTTGCTGATAACGGACTTTTGTCGTGTGCTATATCGGCACCGCTTTCACAAGTTATGTAATACCGGACATCAGGAAGCTGATCTGCAATCGGCTCAAATTTCTCCAATAACACATCCATTGTGATGATTGCTTTCACATCCCCATTCCGCAAAATGTAAGACATTTCATGTGATGTGTACATTGGATTGACCGGAATGACTACGGCACCCATACGCAATGCGCCGTATAACCCGATAATATAATATGGGCTATTTCCAACGACAAGGGCAATATGGTCCCCTTTCTTATAGCCAAGCTGCTGCAGCCGAGAAGCAAATTTTGTCACGGCGCCTTCAAGCTCTATATAGCTTGTTTCCTGGTCCTGGAAAATATAGGCTGGTTTGTGACGGTTTTTTCTCGCGGTCATTGTTAATTGTTTAGTTATATTCACAGTTTCTCTCTCCTTGAATTGAATGAATAATCATTCATTTTATTGTAAAACAGCAACTATGGAAATTCAAGAGAAAGCGCTTGCCAAAACTGACTTAAAAACCGGCCCATGAATTATAGAGCCGGCTTTGCACTGTATTAATACAGCAATTTAATAAATTCATCTTTTGGAATTTTGCCAAGGTAATACGGGACATCAACATCTGCCAGTGCTTCCTGGATTGCTTTACGCTCATGGCGTACGTCTGTCAATTCATTTTCAAGATCGCTTATTTCTCCCAATCCGAAAAAGTCTCCGTAGATTTTGCAGTTTTCAATCATCCCGTTTTTAACATCAAGACGAACATCGACCAGACCAGCATCAAACTTATGTGATGCCTGCACGTTGAATTTAGGTGACCTGCCATAGTTCCATTCCCATTTTTGGTAGCGGTTTTCCGAGATTTTATGGATTTCTTCCCAATCGGCTTCAGTCAGCTCATACTGTGGCACATCTTTGACATCTTCCACATCAAAAACGTATTTCAGAATCATTTCTTTAAACTCGTCCATCGAAATCTTTTCATCAAGATACTCAGAGATATTGGCGACACGGCTGCGAATTGATTTGATGCCTTTTGACTCGATTTTTTCCTTATTTACATTCAAGGCTGATACGACATTTTCAATTTCTGAATCAAGCATCAATGTACCATGGCTGAACATGCGTCCCTTTGTTGAGAACATGGCATTCCCGGAAATTTTGCGGCCTTCAACAGCCAGATCATTCCGTCCTTTCATTTCAGCAGGCACCCCCAGCTTATTCAGTGCGTCAACAATAGGCTGGGTAAATTTCTCGAAATCCTGGAAGCTTTCCCCGTCATCTTTCGTAATAAAACTGAAATTAAGATTCTGCTGATCATGGTAGACCGCACCGCCGCCGGAAAGCCTGCGGACAACTTTAATGCCGTTATCATCCACGTATTCGGTATTGATTTCTTCAACTGAGTTCTGATTCCGGCCGACGATAATCGAGGGGTTGTTGATATAAAATAATAAATATGTATCTTTTTCCCCGAAATTCTGCAAAATATATTCTTCGATTGCCAGATTTATAGCCGGATCGGTAATGCCCTGGTTATCAATAAATTTCATGATCCGTCCTCCCTTTGTAATTCTAACGTCCTATTTTGTAGTCTAATAAAAATATCGGTTTCAGGCAAAAATTACGACTTTTCCCACACGAGACCTTCTGCTGCGAGTTCAATACTCCCGTCGAAGTATTGTTCTGCTTCTTTTACCAGATCATTGTTGTCACGATATTGCGGCAGATGGCTGAGAATCAATTTTCCGACATTTGCTTTATCAGCGATCACAGCCCCCTCCTTGCTTGTCATATGCCCTGCCGATGAGCCATCCTGATCTTCATAAAAGTTACAGTCCGCAATTAAGAAATCCGCATCTTTGGCAAACTCATACCATTCTTCCTTAAAGGCGGTATCGGCGGTGTAAACAAGTGTCGTTCTTCCATCGGTGATCCGCATGCCGTAGCATGGCACCGGATGTTCCGTCTTTAAAAACGTGATGGAGAACGGGCCAGTTTCCAATGTTTCGCTTGGCTCGTATGCGACTCCTTCTGTTTTTTTATGTGTTAATGACTTGAATCCTTCCTTATCTTCCGTATGACCATATATCGGCAGGATTTCATTGCTTTCATGAATATAGGACTGGACCAGCCATGCATACTGCAAAACGCCGATATCGGCTACATGGTCATGATGATAATGGGACAGAATGACCGCATCAAGATCCATGACATGTCTCATGTTTTGCAGTTTTGACAATGAACCGCTTCCGGCATCAATCAGTAATGTAAAATCATCTTTTTCCAGCATATATGCTGACGTTGCTCCGCCCGGCGCAGGATACCCGCCCCAACAGCCGACAATCGTTATTTTCATAAAAAATCACCTCAAATTTAAATTTTGTTGTAACACAGTATTGACATGTTGCATACTGTTATAATACAATGAGTTTACCAAATCAAAAGGGGATGTTAGACATGATGAACGTTGTTGAGTTTTTCAGAAATCTGCCGCGAAAAAAATGCCGCAATTGCGGTCACGAGATGTATGAGAAAGCTGACTGTTACGGCAACCTTTGTGACGAATGTGACCATCCTGCGAGATAAAGTGAAACTTCATTTTCATTTTACTGTACTATCCACTGCCTTTCCATTGATACAGCTGTTTTGATACAGTTGTATTTTTTTATGCTTTCATAATTATTCACTGTAAAACGGACACTTATCCCGTGATTTTTTATAAAAATCTCGGAAATGATGTTAAATCAGTTATTTTTATTCTATAATTTATTAGAGAAGCGAAATAATCTGGAAGGGAGTAATGTTATGACCACACAAACGAAACGTATGACACGAACTGAAGTGCCTGAAGAACAGACATGGGATTTAACTGACTTATTTGCTTCCCGCGAAGAATGGGAACATGAATTAAAGGCCCTTCAGGCAAATGTCAGTGATGTTACCCAATTTAAAGGCAAGCTGGTATTAAGCGCCGAAAATCTGTTAAACGGTCTGAAAGCAAAGAAAAATTTTGAAAAGCGACTGATCCGTGTAGCGACATACGCCAATCTGAAATCGAGTACCGACGGATCTGACCCGCAAAACCAGGCGGATTCCGCCAAAGTATCAGCTGCAATGGCCGCGATTGGTGCGAAATTATCCTTCGTTGAAAATGAACTGCTGCAATTAACGGACGATATGATCGACCATTTCATAAGCGAAGAACCGGAGCTGGAAACGTACCGGAAAATGCTTGATGACATATTGGAGAAAAAACCGTTCACGCTGGCGCCTGAAATTGAAAAAACACTCGCTGCACTTGATGAGGTACATAGTGCACCATTCATGATCTATGAACGGAGCAAATCCGCTGACATGCAATTTGATCCTATAAAGGACGGTGATGGCAATGAGCTGCCAATGTCAGCCGCTCTTTTCGAGGACAGTTACGAATTATCAGCTGATACAGATACCCGCAGAAATGCGTATGACTCATTTATTAAAACACTGAACCAATACAAAAACACGTATGCGGCAACATACGCTACTGAAGTGACAAGACAGGTTACAATGTCACGCCTGCGCACCTATAATTCGGTAACGGATATGCTGCTTCAGCCACAGCAGGTAACCAAAGATATGTATCATAATCAGCTGGATGTCATCCAGGAAGAATTGGCACCACATATGCGCCGTTTCGCGAAACTGAAAAAGGAAAAACTCGGACTTGAGGAAATGCGCTACGCCGATCTGAAAGCGCCGCTTGATCCGGGGTTTAATCCGGCGACAACATATAAGGAAGCGACAGATACGATACGTGAAGCGCTTCAGGTTATGGGGTCGGAGTACAGTGATATCATTCAGAAAGGGATCAATAACCGCTGGGTTGACCGGGCTGACAACGTCGGAAAACAGACCGGCGCATTCTGTGCCTCTCCTTATGGTGTTCATCCCTATATCTTAATAACGTGGACAGACACGATGCGGGGAGCGTTTGTCCTGGCACATGAACTTGGTCATGCCGGGCATTTCTATCTTGCCGGCAAAAATCAGTCGCTTGTAAATACAAGTCCATCAACATACTTCGTAGAGGCACCATCAACTTTGAACGAATTATTGCTTGCCGACCATATGATGGCCAATACCGATGACAAGCGGATGAAACGCTGGGTAATCAGCTCGCTGCTTGGAACCTATTACCATAACTTCGTGACCCATCTGCTGGAAGGAGAATTTCAGCGCCGCGTTTATGCATTGGCTGAAGAAGGAACACCGCTGACAGCAACGGTTTTGTCCGAGCAGAAAAAAGAGGCAATCGAAAACTTCTGGGGAGATGCCGTCTCGGTAGATGAAGGAGCCGGTTTAACGTGGATGCGCCAGCCGCACTATTATATGGGCTTATATCCATATACGTATTCAGCCGGTCTCACGATTTCGACCGCTATGGCAGGAATGATCCGCGAAGAAGGTCAGCCGGCCGTCGATCGCTGGCTGTCTGTATTGAAGGCCGGCGGTACGATGAAACCACTCGACCTCGCTAAAACAGCAGGTATCGACATGTCGCAGCCTGATGCCATCAGAGAAGCTGTTTCCTATATCGGCAAGCTGGTCGATGAACTGGAAAAGAGTTATGAATAGGAACACTGTGTCCCGGTTTCGACTGGGGCACTTTTTACATCTGGAAGGTTTGTCCGGTGATGCTTCTGTTGATAGTGCCTGTATTCTGTCGATACTATTACTCTTCTGCAGATAAATTTTCTCTTCTGTTGATATTACCGTTTATCTGTTGATTTCCCCCGCCTTCTGTTGATTTAATTTCTCTTCTGCAGATTCCTGGCTTCTTCTGCCGATATTCGCCATGAGTCATTTAACTGCACTATGAGAATGGTATCATCAGCATCATTGAGAGAATCAATTTGAAAGTTCTTACCGTGCTATCCACAACCGCGGAATTTATAGTTTCCTATTCAACAAAAAGATCGGCATCAAACATACGATTTGATGCCGATCTCAAAAATTAACCATGCAAATATTCCATTACATTAGCAACTGCTTTTTCCCCTTGATCAATACAGTCCGGTATGCCGACGCCTTCATACGAACTGCCGGCTAAAAAGACGCCTGGAAGCTTCTGCCTCATCCTTTGCCGTACGTTTGCAATCCGTTCGGTATGTCCGACGGTATACTGTGGCATTGCATCTTTCCAGCGGCTGATAACGCTGAATTCCGGTTTTGCTGTTATGTCCATGGTTTTTTTCAAATCACTCAGGACGATGTCGGTAATCTCGTCATCTGATAAATCTACAACAGACTGATCACTTGGCCTGCCGACGTAGCAGCGGACAAGTGCTTTGCCTTCGGGTGCGGCATTTGGCCATTTTTTATGTGTCCAGGTGCATGCCGTAATCCTAAAGTCGCTGTTTCGTGATACAACAAACCCGGTTCCGTCGATATCTTGTTTAACCACTGATTCGTCAAATGCCATGGCGACATTGGCAACAGAGGTTGCCGGGATATCCTGGAATTCATCGAATACATCAAATTGACTGAACAGCTTCGGCATAGTATCATGCGGGGTTGCCATCACAACCGCATCCGCCTTGTACACTTCACCATTGCTCAATAAAACGTGGTAACCATGCTCTTTCTTCTCGACGTGATCAACTCCGATGCCGAGCGAAACACTATCGCCCAGGACTTCCTCGAGACGTTCAACCAACGTTTCCAGTCCGTTTTCGAACGAGTAAAACATCCCCTGCTTTTTTCCGCCTGATTTTTTTTGAACCTTTTTTTCCGGCATTGTTTCCCGAAGGCCTTTCATCAGACTGCGATGCTCCCGTTCAAGCTGATAAAAGTTCGGAAATGTCGCCATAATGCCCATATCATCAAGGTCACCGGCATAAATCCCCGACAGAAGCGGCTCGATTAAATTCTCTACCAACTCATTTCCAAAGCGCCGGCGGAAAAATCCTCCCAGTGACTGATCGCCTGTTTTTCCTTTTGGCAGCACAAAATCCATTCCGGCACGAAGTTTCCCCTGAGTTGAAAAAATACCCGAAGATAAAAATGGACGAAGGCTAACAGGGACTCCCATATAAGAACCTTTAGGTATTTTATGCAATTTGTTATGAACAAGAATAAAGGATTGACCGGTGCCATTTCGAACCAGCTGATCACTTAATCCGAGTTCTCTGACCAGTTTAACACCTGGCTGTTTACGCGATAAAAATGAGTCAGGCCCCTGCTCAATGACAAAACCATTGCGTCTGGTTGTTTTGATTTTGCCGCCAAGCCGGCTTCCTGCTTCGACAAGCTTCACCTCACACGGCAAATCCTTTTCGTTAATCTCTTTTTGCAAATAGTAGGCAGCGGATAAACCTGTTATGCCGCCGCCTGCTATCAATATCTTTTTCGAATTACTCATCGCACTTCACGCTTCACTTTTTTCATGACAACATCAGCAAGTGTGGCAATGAATTGCGGATTGGCATTCGGCATTTCCGGACGGTGATAGCTTGCCCCAAGTTCATCACAAACCACCTTACACTCGTAATCATTGTCATATAACACTTCCAGATGATCAGCAATAAAGCCGACCGGCGCATACACAAACGAACGGTAGCCTTTCTGCTCATATAAATCACGGGTCAGGTCCTGAACATCCGGTCCAATCCATGGATCAGGGGTGTTCCCTTCACTTTGCCAGCCGATTGCATAATTTGTGATCCCGGTCGCTTCAGAAATCAGACGGGCTGTTTCTTTCAGCTGGTCAGGATACGGGTCGCCGTCTTTCAAAATCTTTTCCGGGAGACTGTGTGCGGAAACGACCAGGGCAGCTTTTTCCCGCTCTTCCGCAGGCATTTCATCATAAACGGCACTGATCTCGTCAGCCCAGTATTTGATAAAGCCCGGCTCGTCATACCAGCTTTCAACTGATTCAATGGAAATCCCGTATTTTTCAGCTGTGTCATTAGCACGCTTGTTATACGATTTGACGCTGAATGTTGAATAATGCGGTGCCAGAACAATTGAAACAGCTTCCTCAATACCATCTTCCGCCATTTGCCCAACAGCATCTTCAATAAACGGGTGGATATGCTTCAGACCAATGTATGCCTTGAATTCAACATCATCCTGAGAGGCATTTAATTTTTCTTCCAGCGCTTTTGTCTGTTCTTCCGTAATTCTGGCAAGCGGTGAAATACCGCCGATTGCCTTATAGCGGTCTTTCAAATCCTGCAATGCTTCCTCGGATGGCTTTCTTCCATGGCGGATATCCGTGTAGTACGGTTCAATGTCTTCTTCCTTGTAAGGCGTTCCGTAAGCCATCACAAGCAGTCCCAATTTTTTCTTTCCCATTTGCAACACCTCATCAGTTTCAATTTATCGTTTCGAATACGTATGAATAAGCTCTGTCAACCTCTTAAGTGTTTCCGGCTTTATGTCCGGTGTGACACCGTGACCAAGGTTAAAGACATGTGCTCCCTGCTGTTCAATGCTTTCATCTAAAATGGCTTTCGTTTTCGTTTCAATTGTGTCCCATTCGGCGAGTAGCACTGTCGGATCAAGATTACCCTGCAATACTTTGGTAACTCCCAATTCTCTTGCCTCACGAATGGACGTGCGCCAATCAAGTCCGATGACATCAATCGGCAAATCGTTCCATTCCATCAGCAGATGCCGTGCACCAACACCGAACACAATCAACGGCACATTTTTTGGTCGGAGTTCCGTAAAAATCCGATTCATAACCGGTTTGATATAATACCGGTAATCCTCTGCGTTCAAAGCGCCGACCCATGAATCGAAAATTTGAACCGCACGGGCACCGGCATCAATTTGTGCCTTCACATAAGCAACCGTCATGTCCGCCAGTTTATCCATCAGGGTAAACCACACATCCGGCTGACTGTACATGAGTGCTTTGGTTTTACTGTAATTTTTGGATGGCCCGCCTTCAATCATATAACTTGCCAATGTAAACGGGGCACCACTGAATCCAATGAGCGGCACATTTAGCTGTTCTTCCGTCAAAAGACGAATCGTATCAAGTACATATGGCACGTCCGTTTTCGGATTAATCATCCCCAGCCGTTCAACATCCTGAAAATTCCTAATCGGGTTGTCAATCACCGGACCGATGCCCTTTTTAATTTCAACGTCTATGCCAAGTGACGGCAGCGGTGACATAATATCCTTATACAAAATAGCTGCATCAACTTCGTAGTGTTCCACTGGAAGACGCGTAACATAGGCGCATAATTCCGGCTGGTGCGTAATTTCAAACAAGGAGTATTTTTCCTTCAGTTTGCGATATTCTTGCTGCGATCTGCCCGCCTGACGCATAAACCATGCAGGCGTATAATCCGTCTTTTCTCCGTTGTATGCTTTCAAGATTGTATCATTAAAATTATTCGTCACTTACTTCACCCTTTTTCTCAACGTAAGTACAATTGCCTAACTTTAACTATAGCGATATCCCGTTTTATTGTATAGAAAACACCGGGGATTGTCATCAATTTGTCTAAATTGGGATTCGTTTTCAGCCCTGCTACCAGCATTACCTTCACATGGGCAGTTCAACCGTATTTGATTTCTGTCCTTCCGTTTTGGTCAGCGGATCATACGGGACGACATAGTACCGTGATGAACCGAAAATCCGAAGACGTTCAACTGTAAATTCGCTGGCTCCTTCCACTCTGCCGATCCGTTCGTCGAGCCCTTCCTTTTCCTGATAAACATGATAAACAATCCGGTCATCTTCAGGCTTCGTCCATTCAAGTCTGCCATTGAATAAGGAAAAGCCGCCAAACGAATAATCGCCATGTAATGTAATATTCTCCGGCAAATCAATCGGTTCCGGCAATGCCGCCACATTGTCCGGTTTTTCAAATGATGCTGCCAGACTCTTCCGTTTATCAATTTCTGTTAAAATATCTTTTGTCAGTTTAGTCGGCATCTCACTTCCTGTTGTCAAATAATGATTTTCATCAGACGTGTCATACCCCATCCAGGCGGCACTCACATACTCTGGTGTGTAGCCGACAAACCACGCGTCTTTCACTGCCCCTTCAACATGCGGATGCTGGGTCGAACCGGTTTTGCCAGCCAGCGCTTTCGGAAAATCGCCCGCACGACCGGTGCCATCTGTGACAACGCTGGATAATATCTCTGTCATGTTCCAGGCTACTTGCGGGCTGAACACTTCAGCGGTTTTGGCTTCTGCTTGATGGATAACCTCGTCTTTCCTGTTGATGATTTGCTCGATCGCAAGCGCATCAATTATCTCACCGTCATTCACAAACACGTGGTAGCTTTCTGCCATTTGTAAAGGTGTCACACCTTCTGATAAGCCGCCTAACGCGATTGCCAATCCCTCGTCATCAATCGGCATGTTCAGTTTTTTCAAATACTCCTTCGCATACGAAATGCCTATTTCGTTTAACAGCCATACGGAAGGTGCATTTTTCGATTCCACCAAAGCATCATAAACAGAAACCGCACCAGCATACCGGTCATCATAATTCGTTGCCGTATAGCCGTCTATTTCCATTTTTTGGTCAGGAATCAGCGAATACGGCCGATACGTTTCCTGCATCATGGCGGGACCATACACAGCAAGTGGTTTCATGGCCGATCCCGGTTGTCGGTTCAATGTCACACGATTCAAATCACCTATTTTGTAATCCCTGCCCCCGATCGCTGCAGCAATTTTTCCTGAAGCCTGTTCGAGCATCACGAAGGCACCTTCAGCCCCGTCGGTATTCCCCGGAAAATAGGACCCATCCTGAATTTTTTCATAGGCAGCCTGCTGAATCTCAGGATCGATGTTAACAACTATTTCATAGCCGCCGCGCTGTAATTCTTCAGCCGACAGCTCGTATTCATCTTCTGCCTCTTTTATCACAAGATCAATATAACTTGCAGCCCATGGTTTAGGCTCATATTCCTGCACATCCAGCCCAAGTGTTTTCCCTTGTGCCGCCAACCGTTCCTCAGTTGAAATCGTTCCGGTTTCCTCCATTGCCTGCAGAACAATATTCCGCCTGTTCTCAGCTTTTTCGGGATGATGGATTGGCGAGTAGCCGTTCGGTGCTTTCGCCATCCCTGCCAAAAGCGCTCCTTCTGTTAAGGATAACGCGTCAGCTGATTTATTAAAAAAATTCCGGGATGCAGCTTCAATCCCGTAGATACCTTCACCAAAATAGATTTCATTTAAGTATAATTCCAGAATGTCGTTTTTGGTTAAGGTACGCTCCAGGTGAATGGCAGCCATCACTTCTTTGGTTTTGCGCAGCCACGTTTTATCATTGCTTAGAAATAAATTTTTCGCAAGCTGCTGAGTGATTGTGCTGGCGCCTTCCACTTTTGCCATTGCCACGATATCCCGATAAACGGCACGGACAACTGAAATGAAATCAACTCCCGAATGCTCATAAAATCGCCTGTCCTCTATAGCTATGAATGCTTCCTGGACATGGTCGGGAATACTTTCGAGCGAGACAGGTATCCGGTTTTCATCATATAACTTGCCGATGACCATTCCATCATTTGTTTCAATCGTTGTTGTGGCATCAAGAATCATATCCTCATCATCCGCGATTAGACCTCCGCCGAACAGTATGACAGCATATCCAACGATTGCGATTCCCAACATGAAAGTTAGTGAAAGCAACAGCCATTTTAGCTTTTTCATCTTATGTGAATTCACCTCAAAATCAGTATACGACAATTTTTGCAGTGATGAAAGAATTATATTTACTGTTAAATAATAATTATTATTAAATGACATCCAATTCAGTATCACCATAAAATAAACGATTTCTAAGAAACCTTAATGAAAGCTTGGGGACTAACGTACAAACAAAAAGGGTATGTTAACATAGTGGTACATTATTTGTTAGGGGGTTACGTCATGAATGTATTTATGACAAAAGGAACATTCGACTTTTTGAAAAAGCTGCCGGAAAAACATACGAACATCGACTTTTATTTTATGCGTGAAAGCGGCAGTACTTTAGTTTATTACGAAAATGAAAAGAAAAACATCTTTGCTTCAGGCAAGGAATATGAAACAGTCACCACAAGCGGTACATTACAAGAGAATGGTTATGTTGTCATGAACAATATCCCAGTGGCTGATGACGGAATGGCAATATTTGAGGACAAATTCAAACAAAGTAAGCAAAATGTAGAGTCAATGCCCGGATTCCAGGCCTTCCGACTACTGCGGCCGAAAAAAGGCAACACCTATGTAGTCATGACCCAATGGGGCTCAGAAGCTGACTTTGAAAACTGGAAGAACTCGAATCAATTTAAACAGGCACACAAAGACGGCGGAGACGTTAAACCGCCTGCTTACTTCCTGGACAGACCATTTGTGACAAAATATCAGATGATCGACATGGATGAATAACGAGTGAATGTATGCGGGCTGCGGGTTAGATAATAACAACCTTTCACAAAAAGAGCCTAAAACAAGCAAGCCGGGTTTCCCTTAGCTTGCTTGTTCATCACTGTTTCCTGAATCGTTAACGGCATACTCATTGAAAAATGCCCGGAATAGTTCATTTGACTGGGCCCCGTTCACACGGTCGACCTCTTCACCATTTTCAAAGTATACAAGTGTTGGTGTACTCTCAATTCCATATGTTCCCCACGCAGCTTGAAATTCAAGCAGATTCAGTTTCTTCATATCTACTCCCATGTCTTCCGCAATAGGAACAAGCCGCGGTGTTAATTCCTGACAGTGCGGACATGTCGGATCGTAAAAATAAACCATCATATCTTCACCGTTGTTCAGTTTTGTTTCCAATTCATCCGGTAAAATCTGATTCTGGTAGTTGGGGTTATCCAACTGATCAATAGTTGCCTGTTCCAAGTCATCTGTGCCATATGGGTTATCACCACCGCCGGTTGCCTGCTGATTTTTATAATCAATCACAAAATAAAGGGCGGCAAATAATACGACAATCGAACCGATAATAATCAGCATTTTCTTCTTCATTCATTAATTCCTCCCGCGATTTTTCAGCAGCATGATGTGCAATACAAAAATAATGATAAAAGCGATGCCCGCTAAAAATGGTATCGTGACAAAACCGAAATAATTCACATACTCCGTATTACAGGGTACTGTCCCGCACGAGCCTCCAGCTTCTTGCAGAGCCGGCAATTTTTGTACCAAATAATGGTATAGCGAGATAAACATGCCGATACCACTAAGAATTAAGCCAGGTAGTGCAATGGATAAATCTTTTTTAATAAGAGCCGTCCCATAGATAACGACCAGCGGATACATGAAAATCCGTTGCATCCAGCACAGTTCACACGGCACATAGCCCATGATTTCTGAGAAAAACAGACTGCCCAGTGTGGCGATAAGTGACTGCGCCCATATAATCATAAGCAGCGTTTCATTTGTTTTTTTGTTTTCCATATGGACGTCCTCTCATTTCATTTTCTTACGTATTATACAATTAAAAACAGCGAAAAATCAAAAGAGAAGTCTCTCAGCTGCTAATCATTTTCTTTAAATAAGGCATTTTTATGAACATATACAGCAGCTTGCGTCCTATCCTGAACCTCCAGTTTGGACAAAACATTGCTTACATGTGTTTTCACTGTTTTAACACCGATATACAATTTTTCACTTATTTCCTGATTTGTAAGCCCCTCACCAATACTCAGAAGCACTTCAAGCTCACGTTCGGTTAATTCCTCATGCAGTTTCTTCTCCCCGCTGCGGAAACTGGACATCATTTTCCCGGCTACCTTTGACTCAATCACATTCTCACCATTGGCAGCTTTTTTGATCGCATCGGCAATTTCCGAGGCGGAAGCGGTTTTCAGAAGATAACTAAACGCACCTGCCTCAAGTGCAGGAAATACCTGATTATCATCATAAAAACTTGTCAGAATAATAATTTTACATGCCGGAAGCTGCTTCATCACTTTTTCAGTAGCGTCAATCCCGCTGCCATTATCCATAATTAAATCCATCAGGACCACATCAGGTTCGGTGCCTAAAATCAAATCCGCCCCCTCATGACCGCCCGACGCCTCACCGACAACATCTATTTCGTCCTCTGTCTGCAAATATGCCACAATGCCTTTCCGTACGACCTCATGATCATCAACAACGACAACCCGAATCAATTAAACTCCCCCTTTACTTAACACGGAATACGAATATCAATGTACGTCCCTTCCCCCTTGACGGACCTTACTATGAATATTCCCCCAAGCTCTTCCGTACGTTCTTTCATTGTTTTCAGACCGTACGATGTTTTGCGATTTTTGTTTTCTTCTGCGTCAAACCCCTGTCCATCATCGCGAATGTGCAAAAAGAGTTCATTTGAACGAGTGAAAAGTTCGAGTTTTACTAAGTCCGCTCCGGCATGGCGCAATATATTTGATAATGCTTCCTGAATGATTCGGAACAAATGCTCCTCTATCGTCTCAGAAAGCGTCAGGTCATCATCAATATTAACTGTGAATTCCAATTTTGTTTTATGCTGCAGTTCTTCAACTAGCTTTCTGATTCCAACCGGCAACGGGTCCCCAGATAAATGAACGGGCCGCAAATGAAGAAGCAGTGCCCGCATCTCGGTTTGCGCCTTTAATGCAGTCTCTGCCACTTCCTTAATCTGTGACCTGGCAGCTTCCGGTTGTTTATCAACCTGTCTGACTGCCGCTTCCGACATCATCGTTAGGGCAAACAGCTGCTGACTGACAGCATCATGCAAATCACGGGCAAGCCGCTGTCGCTCTTCCATGGCGGCAGCCTTGTGCGCTGATTTGGCATAATCCGCTTTTTCATCAGCCATCCGCTTAAGAGACATCACCTGGTTCTGCAGCTTTTCGCCAAGTTCATTCATTTCATTGCTGATTCTCGTTATCTCGTCACGTTCATGAAAATAAATGCGATAATCATAATTGCCGTTCGCAAACTGTGTAATCAGAACCGACAAGTTATCGAACCGTTCTTTCATTTGTCCGCCAAACTTAAAACCGGCATAAAAGGATATGATGGTTCCAAACAGGTCATAGAACAAAATAAATGCAACAATACTTCCCACCGAGAGCCAGTTAGGTGAAAAAATGACATAAATGCTTAACAGGGTGGACAGTAATAGAATAGTCGTCAAAAAAACCGCATACAGATGGGAACGAATGTACATATAGCGGATACTGCTCAGTTTTTTCAGCATTCAGCCCTTGCCCCCTTAAACCTTGACCACTTTGATTGAGCCTGCCTGTATTTTTATAAACAAATCCAATTTTTGTGTTGCTTCTTCATAATCCGGTGTTTCATACCTCATGGCCCGGTTAATTCCATCCTTTTTCTGACCGGCAATATCAATATCACCGGCTTTGACCAATGCTTCGACCCGAAACACTACATTCCCGGGAATGATTATATGAACGTCACCAGCCAAAGAATTGATCGAAATCGGGATTTCTTCTTCTGGAATATACGCTTTTGAAAAGTCCAGGTAAAATTCCCCCGCCATATTCCTTAAGTTCATCGGTTCAACCTTCCAGTTCGGCTGGCTGTATTCATATTCGCCGACTGAAAAAAACCCAAAATCACCGGCATCTTTCCCCTTGTATTTTCTCCGGTGATGTTTAAACGTCCGCTTATAGCCCCTTGTACTGCTGATGAATGAAAACCCTATATAAATGATCAAGAGCGGCCATAATTTAAAGACATCATTAAAATGAAAGGTAATCACGTCAAATCGGTCAATCAGCAGCAGTGTGCCAAAGATGAAGAAAAACGATCCGAAGACCCAGCTGCCGCCGCGATGCCTGATGCGATCAGCCATCCACTTCAGTCCAAATATAATGAACAAAATCGGATAAATGTACAGCCAGGCATTATTAACATTAAATTCAATGATTCCGATATTCTCAAGCACCAGTGCTGCACCAATCGAAATTAGAATAATCGCCAAAACATACTGCATAAACCGTCCCAATTAATTCACCCCGCTCCCCCTGCTAAGATTTTTCTTAGTCTCCATTTTACATGACGTTTGTATAAACGGTAATCGTCCTCAGCATGTTTTTGTCTCAGCCTTGCGACGGATATCTTAAATATTGCAGCCATTCATATAAATAAATCAAACCGATCAGATAGATGAAACCAAAAATGAATCCGGCAAGGACATCCGTTAAATAGTGAACGTTAATGATATAACGGCTGATTCCGATCATAAAAACCAGCAGTGCAAGACTGATTTGAGCGATTAAAACAGCTCGGGACGACGTCAGTTTTTTAGCAAGAAAGTAAGCGAGCAGTCCGTAACATACCATTGGAATCATCGCATGTCCGGATGGAAAACTGAATCCTTCAGCATTAGCTGCGACAAAAATACTTGGGCGTTCACGCTCAACGAGATGTTTAATGAGTATATTAAGTCCATGACTGCTCAAAGTGCCAAGAGCAAATACCAGTGCCGGCAGCCAGTCCCGAAACAAGAACCATAGCACAAGTGCCATTAAAATCGTGAAGGGTGTTAAAAAAGTACCCGACCCTAACTCAGTGACCCAGCGAAAAAATGTGAAAACAGCGGTATCATCCAATTTTTCAACGAAGTCGCGGGTCAGCTGATCGACATAAAGGACTTTCCCGCTGATGATCCGAAACACCCAAATGCCTATTGCCAATAATAATGCCATTAATAAAAATAATACGAAATAATTCCGTCTATGCCACACGTCCCAAACCTCCTGACTCCATCATATCTTATTTTTCTTTGCCATTACAGTCAGATAAATTTTCTTTTTAAAGTTTTCAGGAAAAAGTCCCCCCCTGCTCTCATGTTTCAAAAAAATAATGAAGGGTATATTAATTATGTGCTCATTATATGAGAAAGGTTGGGATATAGTATGGATCAAGAACTTCAAAATTTAATTGATGGACTGAATGAAGATTTATCACATGAATATGCAGCTGCCATTCAATATACGTATAGCGCATCCGTTGTTTCCGGATTATATCGTTCTGCATTGAAGCCGTTTTTCGAAGGCGAGATCAATGACGAGATGGGACATGCGCTGTACTTGTCCGAAAAGATTAAATCATTAGGCGGAACACCAACGACAAAATCGGCTGATGTCCCGCAGCCTACAGAAGTGAAAGATCTATTGGAAGCTTCATTGGAAGCTGAAAAAGCTACTATTGAGCGTTATGAGAAGCGCAAGCAACAAGCTGAGAAGTTAGGCTACACCGAGTTAGTTGTAAAAATTGAAGATATGATCGCAGACGAAACAGGTCATGAAGAAGAAATTCAACGTCTATTGACCGATCCAAGAGTTAACTAAGAGATAACAATCTGCTCCGGGAAGCGAATTTCCGGAGCTTTTTTTGCAATCAACTGACATACAGCGCACTCTTTACTTCTTTTGTTCTTCTGGTGATATATCCTTTCTTCTGTCGATACTTCGATTGTTCTGTTGATAATTCCATTCTTATGCAGATAACTCGAGCATTTCACCTTCATATTAATTACTTGCTGCATCGAATTAATGTTATAATAGTCGGAAAACAGATAAAAAGGAGGGCATTCCTTTGTTACAGGAGATACATAAAAAATTAGATGAACTGTACCCTGAAATGGTCGACATCCGGCGCTATCTGCATCAATATCCGGAAGTATCGTTTCAAGAAACCGAAACAGCACGGTATATAGCCGATTTTTACGAACATCTGGGTATCCCCTATCAAACACATGTCGGCGGAAATGGTGTGCTGGCAACACTAAAAGGCGGAAAACCGGGCAATAAAATTGCACTGCGGGCTGATTTTGATGCACTACCGATTCAGGATGAGAAGGACGTTCCCTATAAATCAAAAGTCGACGGCGTGATGCATGCGTGCGGTCATGACGGGCATACAGCACAACTGCTGATGCTAGCCAAAACAATGAAAATGTTTCAGGATGATCTGCCTGGGACGATAGTATTTCTGCACCAGCATGCTGAAGAATACGCTCCAGGCGGGGCGAAACCGATTACTGAATCAGGTGCACTTGATGATGTCGATGCAGTTTTCGGAACTCACCTTTGGGCAACAACCCCGTTTCGTGTTCTGCAGACATCAAAGGACGTCTTCATGGCCGGTCCCGACCGCTTTGAGATAATCGTGCAGGGTCAGGGCGGTCATGGCGGCTATCCGCATCAGACAAAAGACGCCATTACAATCGGGGCACAGCTCGTCTCCCAGCTGCAGCAAATTGTTTCAAGACGTCTCGATCCGCTGGAAACAGCTGTCATCACCATCGGGCAATTTGAAGCAGGCAGCGCGTTTAATATCATCGCTGATAAAGCAAGACTTGTCGGTACGGTTCGATACTTAAAGGAGGACATTCAGGAACAGGTCATCAGTGAGATGGAACGAGTAATTGAAGGCCTTTGCATCGCCAATGATGTAACCTATTCATTCAACTATGAAAAAGGCTACCCGCCACTCGTCAACAATGCGAAGGAAGCTGAACTGGTTCTTGAAGCGGCAGAAGATATTAACGATATTGAAACTGCTGAAGAGGTCAACCCGGTTATGGCCGGCGAGGATTTTGCCTATTACACGATGGAAAAACCGGGCGCCTTCTTTTTCACAGGCGCACAAAAGGAAGGCCACAGTTACCCCCACCATCATCCGAAATTTGATATTGAAGAACGTGCCATGCCTATCGCAGCCAAAACGTTAATTACAGCGTATTTTAATTATCAAGGGAAGTGAACAGTAAAAGAGGCTGATCCCCAGGCGGTCAGCCTCTTGTCTATGCCATTAACTTTTTCTTCACATATCCCTGTATGAACAGAAAATTAAAAGCTGTTCCGCCAATGATTACAGCCAGCATACCTATCCATTCCTGCATGACCAAAAACAACACGGCAAAAATGACAGTCTGAATGAATGTCAGCTGTAACAAGAGCTTGAGAAGCGATTGCCGGCGCACCCCCGCATGAACCGGGTAGAGATCAAGCCACATAACTGTTCTGTGATGATGATACAATGTCATCATCTGAAAAACACTCATGTATAAAAACAGCAGTGCAAATAGCAGTTTCATCCAAATGTTCGGAACAAAATAGATGAACAGCCCGCCGATAACAATCAGTCTGATGTACATTCCCAAATAGTCTCCGCTGCGGACAAACGAAATCCGGTACAAATAATCAAATGTATAACGATTAGCAAATGGCACCCTGCTGACAAGCGCCACAAGCCAATGTCTGCCCTTTACACGATTTTTTAAATGCGGAACATCGGTAAACATGTTGGCAATCCGATAAAATGTCTGCATCCGGTTTTGGTCTTTTTCCACCAGCAAGTCCCATAGAATACCGGGCTGTTTTCGAGATACATTCAAATCATACAAAAACACAAGTGTGAACAGGACCGTTGTAACCCCTGCCCAAAGCATTTCACCCGCTACGATAAAATAAAAAACAGCCACATTCAGCAGTACTCTCACTGCCTGGTCAACCTGACGTGTTCCCGGCTCCCTGATTTTCAGCATCCACCAGTTGGCAATCAGATTCCCGGATTTAAATATCAGGACTATGAGCAATGTCAGTAAATAAACGTTGCCCGTCCGGTCCGGATAGGAAGCAAAATACAACGGACCAAACATGGCACCGGCAAGCAAAATAATATAAAGCTGAATAACAAAACTGTAAATCAGGGCATCGCGAAAATAGGAACCCATTTTATTCTCTGCGGCAATCAGAAAAACAAGATCCGGTTCTTTCAGCAATGTGCGTACAGGGCTGTAACTGACCAGCAGCCCAAATGTTATACCAACAATCCAGGCAGTCGGAAAATCTTCAGGAAGATTCGTGAGCCATTGTTGATAGTAATAGGCCGCTGCCGAAACAAAAAAGAACATGGCAAACGCGATATGCCCATTAAAAATATAGCGGAGATAACGGCTTGTTTCTTTCAGATGTGCCGCAAACCGCTGCTTAAAAAACGCATGTGAATCAAACATGATGATCTTCCTTCGTCAGCTCCACATATAAATCATCAAGCGCAGCTTCAGGCATATCAAAGCCTCTGCGTAATTCCTCCAATGTCCCGGCCGCTCGGATTTCGCCTTCATGCAGGATAATGAACCGGTCACAGTTCCGTTCAGCTGTTGCCAGAATATGTGTTGACATGAGCACTCCCGATCCGTTTGCCTTCATGCCATCCATTAACTGCAAATAGGATTTGATGCCAAGCGGATCAAGCCCGACGAACGGCTCGTCCACAATATATAACGGTGGTTCAATCAAAAATGCGCACATGATCATCACTTTTTGCCGCATACCTTTTGAAAAATGGGTTGGGAACCATTTCAGCCGTTTTTCCATGCGGAACTCTTTCAGTAATGGCGGAAGTCTTTTTTCAAAATCATCCTCTGAAATGTTATAAGCCATAGCTGTTAACCGCAGATGCTCGTATAATGTTAATTCATCATACAAAATCGGCATTTCCGGTATATACGCCATCTGATTCCGGTAAGTTTCCGGATTTTCCTGGAATGTCTTCCCGTTTACCGCAACTTTCCCTTTTTTAGCATGCATCAGCCCAATAATATATTTGATTGTCGTACTTTTACCGGCACCATTCAAACCGATCAACCCGACAATTTCGCCAGGATAGACATCAAACGAAATGCCGTGCAGCACGTTTTTATGTGTATAACCGCCATGCAAATCAGCGATATGTAATAAAGGTTCCACAAAGCTTGCCTCCCAATTGTCACTTAGTTAAAATTTTACCACGTTTCATCTGACGTGCCAAAGCAAATTCTTCGACAAAAAGTGTATAAAAAGAAATAAACGGTTAACACTAGCAAATGAAGTTAAGTGGATGGGCAAAATCATATAATTTCGCGCTGAACACAAATGAGGTGTCTCTGATCGATAATTAAATGATTGACCCATTTAAGGTTGAATGCTCCGTATTTTCGGATACGAATGCAACGCCTTACCGTACCATCTAATGCTTAACCAATTTGCCGGATTATCCCAATGTATTGGGATCTGACAAATCGGTTATTGTAACGTTAAAAGCAATATGCGATTGACGGTTAACAAGTCCCCAAACGTTAGATGCTTTGCCATCCGCTTGCTTCTTAAAGCAGGCAGGCCCACCTAAAGAATGGGCCTGACCTGTTTATTTTTTTGTTTTCTGAATGATTGTTGTGTTGTTACAAATCCATAAAC
>NZ_DATGTT010000061.1:0-9158 GCF_035301675.1 Lentibacillus sp.
ATGACACTTGCGGTTGTCATCGGGATATTCCTGATTGGACGAAGCCGGCAGTTGAAAGAACTCGGCAAGTTGGGTGGTCCACCGGGTATCTTTAACGTGAACGAACCGATTATTTTCGGGCTGCCCATCATCATGAATCCGCTGGCAATCATTCCTTGGCTATTGGCGCCGGTAGTCATTACTGTCATAACGTATTTTGCAATGGCGACAGGACTGGTGCCGAAACCGGCCGGGATTATCGTTCCGTGGACGACACCGGTTGGAATCAGTGGCTTTATGGCGACGGGGAATGCCTGGCAGGGGGCAGTTTTGCAATTTTTTAATATGGCAGTCGTATTCCTGATATGGTGGCCTTTCCTGAAAATCCTTGATAAAAATTACTATGAATCAGAGGAAAAAGAGGAAAATGATCAGACAGATTCAGCAGCAAATCAATAATGACCTTGTTCTTTCACAGGACCTATAGGAAATTTTATCTTCTTTAGAGGTGAGTACACGTGACAACCAACAATATAACTGAAACAGCTTTTCAAATTATCCTTTATGCCGGCAATGGCAAGTCCAATGCAATGGAAGCCATACAGGAAGCGAAAGATGGGAACTTTGTAAAATCGGATGAGCTGATGGAAGCAGCCGGGGAGGAACTTAATAAAGCACACGATTATCAAACAAAATTGCTCCAGGGTGAAGCGAATGGGGAAGAGTCCCCATTAAACCTGATGCTTGTCCATTCCCAGGATCACCTGATGACGTCTATGACGGTTAGGGATCTTGCAGTCGAACTTGTTGAAATCTATCGAAATAAATAGAAGGGCGGTAATATACTATGACACTGACATATCAATTTCCGGAAGGTTTCTGGTGGGGGAGCGCAACTTCAGCTACGCAAATTGAAGGTGCTGCTTCAGAAGGCGGTAAAGGCAAAAACATTTGGGATCATTGGTATGAAACGGAATCGAATCGTTTCTTTGAAAATATCGGACCGGAAACGACGTCGGATTTCTATCATCGCTACAAAGAAGATATTCAACGGATGAAGGAAATCGGCCATAATACCTTCCGTTTCTCGATTTCATGGGCAAGGCTGATTCCCGGCGGGCGCGGCGAAGTCAACGAGGAAGCTGTCACATTTTACAACAATGTCGTTGATGAGCTTCTGGCCAAAAACATCGAACCTTTCGTCAATCTGTTTCATTTCGATATGCCGCTGGAATTGCAGAAAGAAGGCGGCTGGGAAAGCAGAGAGGTAGTAGACGCCTACGGTCAATATGCGGATGAATGTTTCCGGCTGTTCGGTGACCGCGTGTCGAAATGGTTCACGTTCAATGAGCCGATTGTACCGGTCGAGGGCGGTTATTTGTATGACTTCCATTATCCGAATATTGTTGATGCCAAGCGTGCTTTCCAAGTTGCGTATAATACTATGATTGCACATGCAAAAGCAGTTGAGGCTTTCCGGAAGCATGGTGTGGAGGACGGGGAGATTGGGATTATCCTTAATTTGACACCGTCATATCCGAGAAGCCAGAACCCTGCTGATTTAAGGGCATCACGAATTGCGGATTTATTTTTCAATCGCAGTTTTCTGGATCCGGCAGTTTTAGGCGAATATCCGCAGGAACTGATTGATCTGATGCAGGAACATGGACACCTGCCTGAAACGGAAGAAGGTGACTCAAACTTATTGAAGGTCAATACAGCGGATATCCTGGGCGTTAACTACTATCAGCCGCGCCGTGTCAAAGCAAAAGAGAGCCTCCCGAATCCCTATGGACCGTTTATGCCGGACTGGTTCTTTGACATGTACGAAATGCCCGGACGGAAAATGAATCCATACCGCGGGTGGGAAATTTATGAAAAAGGTGTTTATGACATTATGATGAATCTGAAGGAGAACTATGGCAATATTCCATCATTCATATCCGAAAATGGCATGGGTGTCCAGAGTGAAGAGAGGTTCATCGAAAATGGCGAGATTCAGGATGACTATCGGATTGAATTTATCCGTGAACATTTGAAATGGCTCCATAGGGCGATTGAAGAGGGAGCCAATGCGAAAGGATACCACCTCTGGTCATTTATGGATAACTGGTCATGGATGAATGCGTACAAAAACCGTTACGGCTTCTACTCAGTTGATCTGGAAACAAAAGCGCGAACGGCGAAGAAAAGCGCACATTGGATAAAGTCTGTTGCTGAAAATAATGGTTTTTAATCAGGAGGTGTCATTAAAACATGGATGGTATTAAAGTGGTAACGATAGGCGGCGGTTCCAGTTATACGCCGGAACTTGTCGAGGGGCTTATCAAACGGTATGATGAATTGCCTGTCAGGGAATTATGGCTTGTTGATGTCCCCGAAGGCAAAGAAAAATTGGAAATCGTTGGTGCGCTTGCAAAACGGATGGTTGAAAATACGGGAGTTCCGATTGATGTCCATCTGTCATTGGACCGGCGTGAAGCATTGCCCGGCGCTGACTTTGTTACGACACAAATTCGGGTCGGCCAACTGGAGGCACGTGCCAAAGATGAATCAATTCCCTTGAAATATGGTGTCATTGGGCAGGAGACCAATGGCCCGGGCGGTTTATTCAAAGGACTAAGAACGATTCCTGTGATTTTGGATATTTGCCGGGACATTGAAGCGCTTTGTCCCGATGCATGGCTGATTAACTTTTCCAACCCTGCCGGTATGGTAACTGAAGCTGTGCTGCGACACAGCAATATCTCAAAAACAATCGGCTTGTGCAATGTTCCTGTCGGGATGCGGATGGGTGTTGCCGAGATGCTCGATGTCAATGCTGACCGGGTACAAATTGATTTTGCCGGATTGAATCATATGGTGTACGGCTTGAATGTCTATCTGGATGGCAACAATATAACAGAAGATGTGCTCGATAAATTGGTAAGCGGTGAAGGGCTGACGATGAAAAACATTGTTGACCTTGGCTGGGAACAAGATTTAATTAAAGGGTTAGGTGTTTTGCCATGCCCATATCACCGTTATTATTACCAAACAAGCAAAATGCTGGAAGAGGAACAAAAAGATTTTGCGGAAAAAGGATCTCGGGCCCAAGTCGTTCAACAGCTTGAACAAGATTTGTTTGAACTTTATAAGAATCCGGATCTATCGGTGAAGCCGGAGCAGCTGGAAGAACGGGGCGGTGCTTACTATAGTGATGCAGCCTGCAGTTTGATCAATTCGATTTATAATGATAAACGTGATATTCAGCCAGTGAACACACAAAACAATGGCGCCATTGCAAGCATTCCGGACGACTCAGCGGTTGAAGTGAATTGTGTCATTACGAAAGACGGTCCGCGGCCTATTGCTGTCAGTGACTTGCCGGTCGCTGTCAGGGGGCTCGTCCAGCAAATCAAGTCTTTTGAACGTGTAAGTGCCGAAGCAGCTGTAATGGGCGATTATCATAAGGCGATGGTTGCCATGACGATTAATCCGCTGGTTCCGTCTGACTCAATTGCCAGAGATATTCTCAATGAAATGCTGGAAGCGCACCGCGATTATTTACCACAATTTTTTAAAGCTGCCACGTCATAAGAGAGCTTCGGAATTCTTAACGGAGCGCAAGGAGAAGAAACATGATGCTGAATGCCAGAATGAAAAATATATTGCGCGAATTGATGGCACTGGAGTCACCGATAACAAGTGATTATCTGGCCAATATCAATCAGGTCACATCACGGACGACGAGAAATGATGTAAAGAACCTGAATGCCATCACTTCGGAATACGGTGCGGCAATTCATACTGTCATGGGAAAGGGTTATCAGCTTGAAATCAAAGATGATCATCAATTCAGGCATTTCCTCGGAACCGTCTTTAATGAAGGTGTGTCGGATAACCGTCTGACCCCCAGTCTACCTGAAGAGCGGACGGCATATCTGATCAAACGGTTCTTGCTCAGTAATTGTTATTTAAAATTGGATAATCTGGCTGATGAGATTTTCGTCAGCAAATCGACTATTCAAAATGACTTAAAAAACGTCAAGAACGTACTGCAAAATTATAATATCCATTTAAAATCCAAGCCGAATCATGGTTTGAAAGCTGTCGGTAACGAGCTGAAACTCAGGTTTTGCATGGCTGAGTATATCTTTGATCGGTCTGAAGAGCTGGGTGACAAACTGCCGGAGGAACTTTTTTCTTCTTTAAATAAAAAAGATATGGATGCCGTGCTTGACATTATTGTTGAAGAGATCGATACAAATGACATTACATTGTCGGATATTGCCATCAATAATCTTCTGATCCACATTGTTATCGCGTATAAACGGGTCCGGGAAGGCTATCACGTTTCCCTGTATCACACAGACTTTGAAGAAATTGCCGGACAGATTGAATTTCAAGTAGCGGAGTGTATTGTTAAAAAAGTCGAGACGGCGTTTGGTGTCACTTTCCCGGAAGAAGAAATCGCTTATGTGGGCATTCATTTATTGGGGACGAAAATGGTATCAGCGCCAGGAGCAAATGATGAAAAAACGATTAGCCATCTGATTGAACCGGATACGTATCAGCTGGTGAAAGCAATTCTTGATAAGATAGAAGATAAAATGAAGCTGAAGTTCAATCGGGATCAGGAATTGATTATGGCCCTCGGTTTGCATTTAAAACCTGCTATTAACAGGTATAAGTATGGGATGAATATCCGTAATCCTATGCTGGATGATATTAAGCGTAATTACCCCTTGGCATATGAAGCCGGAATCATTGCCGGTCTGGCGATTGAAGAACAAACAGGTTCAGAAATCAATGAAAATGAAATCGGCTATTTGGCATTGCATATCGGAGCGGCTATGGAACGCCGCAAAATGGATGCTGGTTCTAAGCGCTGCCTGATCGTCTGTGCGTCAGGTCTTGGCAGTGCCCGTTTGCTGTATTATCGGATCAAGTCAAAATTTGAAGGCAAACTGGACGTGATCGGAACGACTGAATATTATAAACTGAACGAGTTTGATATGAATACGATTGATTTTGTTATCAGTTCCATACCGATACCAGCAGAGATTTCGGTGCCGGTAATTGAAGTGAATTCCGTCCTTGGTAAGCAGGATATCGAGCATATTGAATCGTTCCTCATGGAACATGAGCAATCGATTCATGAATATTTTCAGCCTGAATTGCTGCACTTTAGGAAGGACTTCGGTTCCAAAGAAGAAGTACTGCTCTTTTTGTGTGGTTATCTACAGGATAAGGGCTTGATTGATGATGAATTTCTTGATGCTATTTATGAGCGGGAGAAAGTTGCCCCGACCGCTTATGGCAACCTTGTTGCTGTCCCTCATCCGATTTCACCGCATTCGGACGAGACATTTTTATCGGTTTGTACACTGGAACATCCGATTAAATGGGGGGGCCACCCTGTGCAATTTGTTTGTGTGCTGAGTGTTAAACGAAATAGCATGGAAGATTTGCAGGCAATGTATGAACTGCTCGGCCAAATAATTGATAGCCGGGCTCTTGTTCAAAACTTGATCAAAGCAGAATCATACGATGAGTTTTTGAAGGTATTGCTGCGGTAGGGCTGGTGCCTGTCACTTCCCGAATTTTGTCATTTTATGTCGAGTAAATTAATTCTATTGATTTAACTATTTAATGGATAACACTGAAGCAAAGGTAGAAGCCGAATTGCATCAGGAATTGATCAACGAAAAAATGACTTACCGTAAACATCCGCGTATAAGCGGGTGTTTTTTAACTTCACTTCTGATACCGTCACTTCCTGTAATTAGTCTGTTCCGTTGCCGTACTTTTGTACCATTTTGGATAAGGTATCTTAATGATTGAAGAAATTACGACAATTTAAAGCCAACTAAAGTATATAATGCCGCTATTCAGGACGGAGACTTTAATTCAGCCGAAAAAGACAACAGGGGGGACAAAAGGTAGTATAAATTCAATTAATAGCTTATAAATATTTTTTATAATAAAAATAACAACAAATATTGAAACGCTTTCATATATTGTTATAATAATAGGACAAATTATAATACAATTAATACTTAGAATTTTTGTAGAAGTGGAGATAAAAAAATGGAAAAAAATTTAAATTTAATTTATCAGGAACTTAATCTAAAAAATGGGATCCCATTACAATTGCAGGTTAGGGATATTATACGGGAGGAGATACTGAACCGAAAATTAGTCGATGAGTCCGGGAAAATTGCAACTGAACATGAATTAATGAAACGCTTCAGTGTTAGCAGAGTAACAATAAGAAATGCTTTACAGATGTTAGTTGAAGAGGGATTTATAAAGAGAGAAAGGGGGAGGGGTACTTTTATTAAAACCAATCATCCTGAAAATTGGAACGGACGCTTACTAGGTTTTACTGAAATTATAAAGGAGTCTGGGTTCGCTCCCAGTGCTGAAGTAATTAATTGCGGTCCCTTAAGTGAGTACAATGACGATTTCACTATAAGTAAAGAAAAGCTAAATACAAGTGATATTTGGAACTTAACACGTTTGCGCTTTGCTGACGAACACCCAATAGCTATCGAATATGCTTATTTTCCTTTAAATTATGGCGTTCTTTTGAAAGAACAAGACTTGCAATCTATTGCTATTTATAAATTTTTTGAGAACGAATTAGATGTATATTTGAAAGAAGCTAATCAAGTTATTAGTGCTGTAAACGCAGATCGGAAGTCATCAAAAATGCTTGATGTACAAGTTGGAGATGCCCTTCTATATATAGAAAGAACTACAAGCACGGAACAAGGCGAGCCTGTAGAGTATCTAAAAGCAATTTACAGACCTGATTATTTTCAGTATTTAATAAAATTAACGAGAAAAGGTATCTAACATTTTACATGGAGGTATTACGATGAACAAAAAACCAAATGTCTTATTAATTTTGAATGATGATATGGGTTATTCGGATATTGGGAGCTATGGTGGTGAAATTGAAACACCAAATTTAGATAAGCTTGCAGCAAATGGTATACGATTTACTCAATTCTATAATACAGCCCGCTGTAGTCCATCTAGGGCTTCGTTATTGACTGGTTTACATCCACATCAGACAGGTATTGGTATATTAACATATGATAGTGGACCTGAAGGTTATGCCGGCGATTTAAATAAGGAAAGTGTTACTATCGCCGAAGTATTAAAACATAATGGTTATAAAACGTATATGAGCGGCAAATGGCATGTGGCAAAAGATTTACTAGAGCCATCAGAAAACTGGCCTTTGCAACGAGGATTTGATGAATTTTTCGGAACAATAATTGGTGCAGGAAGTTACTATGATCCAAATACATTAACCCGGGGCAATGAAAATATTGAGCATGAAGTAAAAGGTGATAAGAACTTTTACTATACTGATGCTATTAGTGACCAGGCTGTACAGTATATAAAAGACCATGCAGAAAAATCACCGGATGAACCATTTTTTGAGTATGTAGCTTATACAGCACCCCATTGGCCTTTACATGCAAAAGAAGAAGATATGAAAAAATATAAAGGCAGGTTTGCAAAAGGTTGGGATATATTACGGCAAGAGCGACTCCAGAAATTGGTGGATATGGGGATTATTGATGGAAATTGGGAATTAACCGACCGTGACCCAAGTCAGCCTGCTTGGGAAAACGCGGATAAAAAAGAATGGCTTGAAAGGTGTATGGAGGTGTACGCTGCACAAATAGATAACATGGATCAAGGCATTGGAAGGATAATTGAAACCTTGAATGAAACGGGGCAATTGGATAACACTCTAATATTTTTCCTATCAGATAATGGTGCCTGCGAAGAAGATATTCCTTTAAATGTTTCAAAAGAAGAACTGGTTAATAAATTATTAATTGCAAAGTCTCAAACGAGAGATGGTAAAGAAATCTTTTTTGGAAATGATCCAAAAATAATGCCCGGTCCCGAAAATACCTATCAGAGCTATGGAACTGCTTGGGCTAATCTTTCCAACACACCGTTCAGGTTATATAAGCATTGGGTACATGAGGGAGGTATCTCAACACCATTAATAGTCCATTGGCCTAGAGGTCTGAGTGATAAAGGCACGCTAAGGCATACACCTGGTCAGTTGACTGATATTATGGCAACAATCGTGGATATCACGGAAGCATCATACCCAAGTTTCTATAATGGAAATGACATTCTTCCTATGGAAGGCAGAAGTTTGAAGCCAATACTTGAGGAGGACGATTGCAATGATACGCCTCTATTTTGGGAGCATGAAGGGAATGCAGCAGTCAGAGTGGGGAAATGGAAGCTAGTTAAAGAATATCCGAAGAAATGGGAATTGTTTAACATGCAACTAGACCGTACTGAAAAACATGACTTGGCAGACCAATATCCTGAATTTGTAAAAGAAATGACAGCAAAATATGAACGATGGGCAGAAAGATGCGGTGTAGTCCCTCGAGATAAAATTTTACGGCTTATGAATGAAAGTGGTGCTGACAAACCCTTCTGGGAAAAAGATAATTAAGACAACACATTAAGGAAGTGGATCTTGAATCATCGTGTGTAAGGTTGTAGTGCATCAGGTAGAAGCAATTCGCACATCGAAACTACTATGAAGCTTAATCGAAATAAAGGTTCTGAAACTACAGGTAACATGGTGTTTTTGAAAGGAGGCAGCTACCTTAGAAGCTGAATGGAAGTTTGTTGTCATAGTTTGGGTGTAGGTGAGATATTTTAAAATCCCTTATAGAGGAGAGGTTTCTCATGATCAAAAGGTTAATAGTTGTTTTGTTGTTTCTATTACTGTCAGGTATGTTATTTGGTTGCGTTGGGTCGGGAGGTAATAATGATGCTTCATCAGAGGAGGATAACTCGTCGGGAAATAGTAATTCTGGGGATGCGGAGTATCAATTTAAAGTGGCAAATGTGCTGGCTGAATCTGATGTATCAAGTTATGGTCTGGATAAATTTGAAGAGTTAGTAGAAGAGAAGTCAGATGGCAATATTCAGGTTGAAGTACTACATGGCGGTCAGTTGGGTTCTGGTGTTGAAACATTTGAGGCTGTAAAAAATGGAAATCTGGATATGGCAGCGGATTCATTTGCCAATCTAGCTAGTATAACACCAGCATTCGAAATGTTTCACCTACCGTTTTTATTTGAATCAAGAGACCAATTATTAAATGCAATAGATAGTGAGAAAATTAACCAGAAAAT
>NZ_DATGTT010000062.1:0-33910 GCF_035301675.1 Lentibacillus sp.
CCGATCAATCTCTTTCATGGCTTGCTTTCAAATTGATACAGGGTTTCATTGGTCTTCCGTCAAAAACAGATTCTGACATCCGACCTCTTACCTCTGACATCTTTGTCATACTGGTTGTTTTGTTCAGTTTTCAAGGAGCAAAGTGGGCCTGGGTGGACTCGAACCACCGACCTCACGCTTATCAGGCGTGCGCTCTGACCGACTGAGCTACAGGCCCTTGAATGGAGCGGGTGATGGGAATCGAACCCACGACATCAGCTTGGAAGGCTGAGGTTTTACCACTAAACTACACCCGCAAAGAGTCAGATAGATAACTTAATAAATTTTCGATGGTCGGGAAGACAGGATTTGAACCTGCGACCCCATGGTCCCAAACCATGTGCTCTGCCAAGCTGAGCTACTTCCCGTTAGAATGGCGCGCCCGAGAGGAGTCGAACCCCTAACCTTCTGATCCGTAGTCAGACGCTCTATCCAATTGAGCTACGGGCGCTTCAGGGTCGTCTTAAAGCGACGTCCACCAATATACCAAGAATTCAACGGTTTGTCAATAATTTAAATGCGGTCGAGAGGACTTGAACCTCCACGGGATAAACTCCCACTAGGCCCTCAACCTAGCGCGTCTGCCATTCCGCCACGACCGCATATTTGAGCAAAATATATTGCCGTGAACACCACAGCAATTTAATTAATGAAAATGCGGATGGAGGGAGTCGAACCCCCACGTCGCAAGACACTAGATCCTGGGTCTAGCGCGTCTGCCAATTCCGCCACATCCGCAAAGAGTGGTGAGCCATGGAGGATTCGAACCTCCGACCCTCTGATTAAAAGTCAGATGCTCTGCCGACTGAGCTAATGGCTCATGTTGAGTTATAAAGGATTTTTTCACCTGGCGAAAATCATGTACAGGAAAATGACGTTCATATTTATTGCCCGAATCAAATTCTTGCACAGAAAATGGCTGGGCTAGCTGGATTCGAACCAGCGAATCACGGGATCAAAACCCGATGCCTTACCGCTTGGCTATAGCCCAACGAATGGCGGTCCGGACGGGACTCGAACCCGCGACCTCCTGCGTGACAGGCAGGCATTCTAACCAGCTGAACTACCGGACCCAACCGCTTTGGTTAAAAAATAAACAATGACCCGTACGGGATTCGAA
The DNA here is from genome assembly GCF_035301675.1 of Lentibacillus sp. Taxonomy (NCBI): domain Bacteria; kingdom Bacillati; phylum Bacillota; class Bacilli; order Caryophanales; family Bacillaceae; genus Lentibacillus; species Lentibacillus sp. The sequence continues at coordinate 1,160 of NZ_DATGTT010000062.1, forward strand.
CCCGTGTTACCGCCGTGAAAGGGCGGTGTCTTAACCACTTGACCAACGGGCCATGATATGGCGGAGAAGGAGGGATTTGAACCCTCGCGCCGTTTACACGACCTACACCCTTAGCAGGGGCGCCTCTTCAGCCACTTGAGTACTTCTCCGTATAATGGCTCCACAGGCAGGATTCGAACCTGCGACCGATCGGTTAACAGCCGATTGCTCTACCACTGAGCTACTGTGGAATAATCTAAAGTGAATATCAAGGTATTACAATCATATGTTTTATGCTCGTCGCGCTACAAGATTATTCGATGATGCTGCACTCCTCGCATACCTGCACATAGAAGTTTGTTCAATGACGCCTGCGCCAGCATAATCTGAAGTGAACAGAAAACTCCTGTAAAACGCATAATTCCGTCTAACCTGACGCATAACAATTGAGTGATGCGCACTATGCAATCCACATCACATAATAAAACTGGAGATTAACTGCGACGAAAAATATATTACAATAGATAACCTTTAATGTCAATATCATTTGCAAAAAGTTTTAAAAGGATTCGCTTTAAAATTTCCGCTTGTTCCCCTCGTTTATTAAGGCTTAATTAATTTAACATGTGGAACATATTTCGTCAACATTCCTGTCAGCCATTTCATAGACAAAGCATTTTCAGCCTTCTTCATTATCCTTAACCAATTCCCCACGGCATTTTCCGCAGCGGTATTTGGCAAGGTTCACTCTGCGGACACGCCTGTATATATGACCGCATTTTTTACATCTGTAAGTATGCTTGTAGCGGTTTTCAGTTGATGGCAGCGGCGAACAATGCCTGGGTGACCCGGTCATCCTTAGAAGGTTCTTGAAATCTTTGTCACCGTGTTTATAACCTTTTCCTTCTATATGAAGGTGGTAATGACAAAGTTCATGTTTAATAATACCGATAATTTCTTCTTCATCAAATTCAGACGTATATTTGGGGTTCATTTCGATCGTTCGCCTAGCGGGAACATAGCGTCCGCCAGTTGTTCTGAGCCGGTGATTGTAGATTGCTTTATCATGAAACGGTTTCCCGAAAAATTTTATTGATATATCATGCACAACCTCATTCAGTTCTTTTTTATCCAGCAGACTCATGAATATCATCCTCACAGGCTAATCAATAATATTCTACCATAGCATTAAGGAATGTTAAATGAACATTTTATCAGCCCGCTTATTTACAATAATTTTAAATAAACATTGATTTTTGATAGATTTCTATTATAATAGAAAGTGTACAAAACATTTCATTTAAGGAGAGGTGTTTAGATAGTGAGTAACGAAAGGAAAAGAATGACGACGGCTTCCGGCGCTCCTGTCGGCGATAATCAGAATTCGATCACTGCAGGCGAAAGAGGTCCGACTTTAATTCAAGATGTTCACTTTTTGGAAAAAATGGCTCATTTTGATAGAGAGCGTATTCCTGAACGCGTTGTTCATGCTAAAGGTGCAGGCGCATTCGGGTATTTCGAAGTAACAAACGATGAGATTTCCAAATACACCAAAGCTGATTTCCTTAGTGAAAAAGGAAAACGCACAGAAATGTTTGCACGTTTTTCAACTGTCGCCGGCGAACTGGGATCTGCTGATACAGTAAGGGACCCGCGCGGCTTCGCTTTGAAATTCTATACCGATGAAGGAAACTATGACCTGGTGGGCAACAATACACCGCTTTTCTTTATTCGTGATGCCATTAAGTTCCCTGATTTTATCCATACACAAAAGCGCAATCCACGTACAGGATTGAAAGATAAAGATGCGGTCTGGGATTTCTGGTCATTATCACCGGAATCACTCCATCAGATCACATACTTGCACGGTGACCGGGGAATTCCTGCAACTTTCCGTCATATGAATGGTTACGGCAGCCATACTTATAAATGGGTAAATGATCAAGGTGAAGCATTCTGGGTAAAATACCACTTCATCAGTGATCAGGGTGTTAAAGGTCTGGATGTTGACGTAGCCGACCAGCTTGCCGGAGAACAGCCTGATTATCATAGGGAAGATTTGTTCAATGCCATTGAAAATGGTGACTGCCCTTCTTGGACACTATACGTTCAGATCATTCCTTATGAAGATTATAAGACGTATAAATGGGATATTTTTGATGTTACCAAAACAGTATCACAAAAAGATTATCCGCGTATCGAAGTTGGAAAAATGGTGTTGAACCGCAATCCTGAGAATCACTTTGCTGATGTTGAGCAATCCGCCCTTTCACCAGCAAATCTGGTTCCCGGAATTGAAACATCACCAGATAAAATGCTGCAAGGCCGTCTGTTCAGTTATTCTGATACACAGCGCTATCGCTTAGGCGTTAACCACCAGCAGATTCCGGTTAACCGTCCAAAGGTAGACGTCAACCATTATCAGCGTGATGGCTATATGTCTGTTAACGGCAATGGTGGCGGAAAACCGGTCTATGAGCCAAACAGTGTGGATGGACCAGTTGAAGATCCAGCATCAAAAATCAGTCCGTTTTCAACAGACGGTTTTGCTGACAGCGTAGCGTATGACAGTCAAGATCATTATACACAGCCGGGTGATCTTTATCGTCTGATGAGTGAAGATGAGAGATCCCGTCTTGTGAAAAACTTTGCCGATCATATGCGGTCGGTTACACGTGATGACATTAAACTGCGGCAAATCGAGCATTTCTATAAAGCTGACCCTGATTGGGGAGAGCGGGTTGCTGAAGAATTAGGCTTATCCGTTCCAGCAAGTGTTAAGTAATCGTATATAAAGAAAAAAGCTGATGATCACATAAGATCATCAGCTTTTTTTACTTTCAATCATCGAAAGTGCAACCCTTCCTTTATCGATATCGACGTTTTCTACCCATACCGTGACAACATCACCCACTGAAGAGACATCCATCGGGTGTTTGACAAATTTATGGGACATTTTAGAGATATGAACCAATCCATCCTGTTTGACGCCAATATCTACAAAAACACCGAAATCGACAACATTGCGGACGGTGCCCTGCATTTCCATGCCCGGCTGCAAATCTTCCAACGATAAAACATTTTGTTTCAGGAGCGGCTTTGGCAAATCGTCTCGCGGATCCCGCTCAGGCCGGCTCAATGCTGCAATAATATCTCTTAAAGTCGGTTCACCAATCTCCAATTCATCCGTCATACCTTTTACATTCACGGTGTCCAGTTTTTCACGAAGTTTATCGCTTCCGACATCCCCCATATCAAATCCAACCATTTTCAGCAGCTTTTCGACCTGTCCATAGCTTTCAGGATGGATTGGGGTTCGATCGAGCGGATTTTCGCCATCGACTACGCGGAGAAAACCGATTCCCTGCTCATAGGTCTTATCACCCAGCCGCGGAATCTTCTTAAGCTGGTTCCGGTTTATGAACTTTCCATCTTCATTCCGTTTTTTCACGATATTATTTGCAACCGTTTTGCTTAGGCCGGCGACATACTGCAATAATGAAGGCGAGGCTGTATTAACATTGACACCAACCTGGTTGACGGCAGTTTCCACTACAAATGTCAGGGATTCATTCAATGCCTTCTGGCTGACATCATGCTGGTACTGCCCGACACCAATCGATTTCGGATCAATTTTTACGAATTCAGCCAATGGGTCCTGCACTCTTCTGGCAATCGATGCAGCACTGCGTTCCTCTACCTGGAGGTCAGGGAATTCCTCCCGTGCCAGTTTGGATGCGGAATATACACTCGCACCAGCTTCGTTGACAATGATATAAGGAATATCCAATGAGTGTTTGCCGATTACATCGGATAGGAATTGTTCAGTCTCCCTTGAGGCAGTCCCGTTTCCAATGGCAATCAACTCAACATTAAACTGTTTGATAAACTCCAGAACGATTCGCTCGGCACCAGCTGTATCTTTCTTTGGTGGCGTGGGATACATAACATCCACTTTATGGACTTTGCCTGTTTCATCAACGGCAGCCAGTTTGCAGCCTGTCCGGTATGCCGGGTCCACACCAAGCACCATTTTTCCTTTTAATGGGGGCTGAAGCAGGAGGTTCTTCAGATTCTTGGAGAATACTTCAATCGACTGCTCTTCTGCTTTTTCCGTTAAGCTGCTTCGGATTTCCCGTTCAACAGCAGGCTGAACCAAACGCTTGAGGCTGTCTTCAATCGCATCCCGGAGTATCCCGGCCGTTTCCTGATTAGCTTTGTTTGTGATGACTTTGCGCTGCAAATATTCTAGTATGCGCTCAGTCGGCGGTTCAACCGAAACTTTCAGCACATTCTCTTTTTCGCCGCGGTTTAAAGCTAAAATACGATGGGAGACCAATGAGCGGACGGCCTCGTCATATGCATAATACATTTCATAGATCCCTTTTTCATCCTTATCTGTGTCTTTGCCTTCTGCATGGACCATGCCGCGCTTAAATGTCTCACCGCGGATGTAATCACGATGTTCCGGATCGTCCGAAATCCATTCAGCTATAATATCATTAACACCTTTAAGCACCTCATCGATTGAATTTAATTCGTGTTCCTCTGATAAGAAGTTTGCTGCTTCAATGGAGATATTACTTATATCCTGTTCCCATACACGTGCAGCTAAGGGTTCGAGTCCTTTTTCCTTCGCCTTTGCAGCTCTTGTCCGGCGTTTTTGTTTGTATGGCCGGTATAAATCTTCCACACGCTGCAATTGTGTGGCCATTGTGATGTCATGTTTCAATTCTTCGGTGAGCTTTCCCTGCTCATCAATCAGCCGGATGACTTCTTCTTTCCGTTCGGCCAGATTCACAGCATATTGCCACTTATCGTGAATCAATTTGATCTGAACCTCATCCAGTCCGCCTGTCGCTTCTTTCCGGTAACGTGCAATAAATGGCACCGTGTTGCCTTCATCCATTAGTGCGATTACTTTTTTCACAGTAGCAGCCTTTACGTCTGCTTCGTTTGCTACCCATTGTTCCAATTCAGTGGTCACATTCGTTCCTCCTCATTCAGCTGACAATCCTCTATCTACCATCTTCATTCTACCAAAAAGCCGCGAAAGAAAAAAAGACCGGCCTTCCAAGCCGATCCTAACCACGATAACTTATCGCAATTAATGTTGTATCATCCGTCCTTGTTACGCCATCTGTATAATCGGCAAACGTTTGAACAACCTGATGCACATCTTTGTTCAATAGAAACCGCTGTGATAAATCATTATCAGTGACACCATCAGAAAATAAAATAAAACGCGCGGCGTGCTCAAGTCCACCCGTCATAATTTTAAAAGGCCGGTGGTAGCCGGCGAGATAACCGGCGTTTGGAATATTACGCTTTTTCTCTCCGTTCGCATTAATGGTTAAAACACCGATATTTCCAATCGATGAAAACGAGTATTGATGTGTCCGGAAATCGATTCTCAAGATACCGATGACTGCTCCGCGCTTTCCCGACAGTTTCTGATTACATTTTTTAATAAGCTGCTCGACATTTGCATCAATATTATCCCGTATAATACTGATCACAATCTCAGAAGATTCTTTTGCAAATTCGCCGCTGCCTAAACCATCCGCAAGTGCACATATATATTCATTTTCGGTTTCAGTGTAGAAATAACTGTCACCACAGCAATATTGATTCTTCTTTGCTTTTTGAAAGACAGCTGTTTCTACTTTGTTGTTCCTCAATCCAGAATCTCCGTACTTTCATTCTGTAATGCCTCGCGGAGTTTCCGTAATGAGCGACGCTGCAGTCTTGAAACATGCATCTGAGAAATCCCGAGTTTTTCGCCTGTTTCTTTCTGACTCATGTGTTCAAAATAAGTGGATCGCAAAATCTCCTGTTCGCGCTCGGAAAGGACAGGGAGTATTTTTTCCAGCAGCATCCGCTGATCGACATTGTCATATCCGCTGTCACTGTTGCCGACCAGATCCAAAATGGCAACGGTACTGCCTTCAGAATCGGCTTCAATTTTTCTGTCTACGGACAGGGCTTTATAGCTTTTACCCATCTCCATTGTTTCAAGCACTTCTTCCTCGGACACATTTAAATGATCTGCAATTTCCGGAACGGTCGGTGAGTTCTGGTTTTCCGTTGTCAGCTCGTCTGCAGCTTTCTTGATTTTCGGACCTAATTCCTTAATCCGGCGCGGAACATGGACACTCCATGTTTTATCACGGATGAACCGTTTAATTTCACCGATAATCGTCGGTATGGCGAATGACTCAAATGATTTGCCAAATGAAGCATCGTAACGTCTGACGGCGGCAATCAGACCGATCATTCCCACTTGGGTCAAGTCTTCATGTATACTGCTGTTTTTTGAATACTTCCTGGCAATGGATTCAACCAAATCCGTATAAGCCAGTACAATCGTTTCCTGGAGTGCTTCATTTTCCGGGTCTTTCTGGAGGTGTTCGATACATTGGTATATTTCATCCTGGTTCTTATTGGGTTGTTGAGATTTGGTCGTCATCAAGACCCACCTCTGCTTCATGAAGGTACTTTGTCATTAAAACGACAACACCATGATTGTTATTAATTTCTACTTTATCCATTAATGCATCAATCAGGAAAAGGCCAAAGCCTCCCTCAGACAAATTTTCAACAGACTCTGTCCCCTCGTAAGGTCCAATCCCCCCTTTTATTTCACTGAGATTAAAGCTGTCTCCTTGATCAGATACCATAACCTCCAGTCGATCATCATATATACCAAACCCAATTGTTACTTCACCGCTGTCCTCCTGATAATAGGCGTGATCAACAACATTTGTAATCGCCTCGGAGATCGCTACTTTCAAATCTTCAATTGCTTCGTATGCAAAACCCTGCCGGTTCGCAATACCTGAAACACTGAGACGGACCACCCCAACATATTCCGGTCTGGCGGGCACTTTCATTTCCACAAAATCAAATTTTTCCATTATTCATTTCCACCTCGAATTGCAGTATCAATTGTAATTAATTCATCAAGACCTGTAATCCGGAACAACCGTAATACCCGATCCTGCAAATCAACCAAACGCATCTCACTGTTGTGTTCTTTCGTTGATTTTAACGCACTGATAAAAATTCCCAGGCCTGTACTGTCCATATAATGTACATCTTCCAAATTCACTTCTGTCAGATGCCCTTCTTTTTTCGTCAGCGGCAATAAGTTTTCTTTCAGCTTTGGCGCAGTATAGGCGTCGATTTCTCCTGAAAGCTTTACAACAGACTTCTCGTTACCCTCTGCAGCATCAATCTTCAAATTCATGAGCATCCTCCTATATAGAGCTTTTATATCCTGTCATTTTTTATACTTACCATTGCCTTATTCCCAGTATAAATGACGATTAAACCTCTTTTCGCATAACAATCAGCGTAAAATCATCACGTAGCTGAAAGTCCTGCATTCGTTCAAAATGCTTATAAACTTTATTAACCATTTCCTGGGCAGGCAAATCTGTGTATTGCTCGATGACTTCCAATACCTCCTCCGTTTCTATAAAACGGTCGCCCTGTCTGCATTCTGTCACACCATCTGTCAATAGGATGGCCATATCACCCTTATGGATTGTACGTTCATACTCCCGGTAATCGGCATCAGGGCTTACCCCAAGTACAAGCCCTTTTGCTTTAATTTCTTCAAATGTCTGTGTTTCGGCACTGTAATAAAAACCTGGCTCATGACCGGCGGATGCGTACCATAATTTATTTTCATACGGAAGAAATTGCGCATAAAACATAGTGATGAACATACTGGAGTCAACGTTTCGTTCCACAACCCGATTTAAATTTTTCAGTATTGTTTTTGGGCTTACAGTTGCTTTAGGCAGGCTGTCCATGGAGTATTTGATCATTGACATGCATAATGCTGCTGGTATCCCTTTTCCAATTACATCGGCAACAGCTATTCCTAACGAATCATCGTCACCCATGAGAAAATGGTAATAATCACCGCTCATTTGGTTTGCCGGGACACTGATAACACCAATATCCAAACCGTCAATGTCAGGTTTCGTCGTCGTCAGCAAGGTATCCTGCATGTTCGCCGCCACAGCGATTTCCGATTTGAGTTCCGATTGTTCCTCCCTCAGTGAACGGTATTCCTGGTGAGCAATCCCGTAAGAAATCATTACTTCCAGTAAGAAGCTCATGGAATGCTGAAAGTACTCCGGTATATCCGGATATAATTCTGACATTGCCCGGATATGGAGGTTGATTATCTCGTCAGGTGGAATATTGTCTTTTATAAACGCTTTGCTGAGTTGTTCAGCACCATAAAGGGATTGTTCATCCCGTATTTCAATGTAATGTTTTAATAAATTACGATAATTGCTGATATCCGTATTCAGTGTCGCCATTCAACTCGTCCCCCTTATGGCAAAACAGCAAAAGGTATGAGCGCCAACGTACGTTCCCCCCTTTTGCTGATGATTTCTTTACTATTTTACCCCGCCCTAACGGTCAGTAACCCGCCGAAGTACGACGGTTAACTGTCCATAAATGCCCGATTCTGTTCAACTAACATTCAGTGGGAAAGGGCGTCCCACTGAATGAAATTTCACTTTACCTCAGCCATTTCATCACTCTGATTTCGGTCCCTTCCCCTTCTTCTGATTGAATGTCAAATTGATCAACCAGACGCTTCACACCCGGAAGCCCCGCCCCCAGACCGCCGGATGTGGAATACCCATCCTCCATCACCCGGCTGATATTTTGTATTCCGGGACCGGTATCAAGCGAAAAAACACATAAACCTTTACGATCCATCTCATCAGTAATTTCAAAACATATCTTTCCCCTGTCCGCATATAAATATATATTACGGGCAAGTTCCGATATAGCAGTGGCAAGCCGGGCCTGATCCACCGTGCCAAACCCAATTTCACGCGCTCTTTCCCTGCCAAGCTGACGTGCTTTAACAATATCCCACTCTTGTTTAATTTCTACACAGGATTTGGGATTCATACTCATTCCCCCAATTCCTGATGCAGCTTAATCAGTCCTTGTTCCAAGTCTAATGCAGTTGGCACGTCCTTCAAGTGCACACCCAGGTCAATCAGTGTAACAGCAACTGCAGGCTGAATACCGGTCAATACAACTTTGGCACCCATCAAATCTGACATTGTCACAACATCTCCTAGCACCTTTGCAATAAAGGAGTCAATGATCTCCACCGATGTCAGATCAATGACAACACCTGTAGAACCCGTTTGATGTATCTTGTCCAACAGATCCTCCTGAAACTGTATTGCCGTATTATCATCAATCTCCGTCTGAATCGAGATAAGCAAATAATCATGTAATTTTAAAATAGGTATCCGCATGTAATCACTCCCCGCCAAGCGACTCAATCATTTGTTCAATCGCATTGTCCTTCTCTTTCGTATCGATAATTTTGCGGTCAGTCAGTTCAAGGGCTTTAATAAATCCTTTTCTCAGTGAGCTTTTGGTTGGGAATTTACCTAAATCGATGCCAAGATTCACGATTGTCTGGGCAATTTCAGGGCGTATACCTACAAGGATACACGTTGATCCTACAAGACGGACCGCCTCAGCTGCCTGGATAATGTGGTGTGCAACCATCGTGTCCACAACCGGGACACCGGTTATATCAATTAAAACAACTTCGGAATTATGTTTCATTACCCCATCAAGCAAGTTTTCCATAATTAATTTGGCGCGCTCCGTATCAATCGTTCCGACCAATGGCATAATGGTGATATTATCCATCACCGGGATAAGCGGGGCGGATAATTCCTGAAGTGCCACGCGCTGCAGGGACAGGATATTTTCCCAGTTCCCCGAATATTCATTAACCAATTGCCTGATCAGCGGTTCAACCCATTCATCAACACTATGAAACAGCTCAGAAATGTAGCCGGTATCAATCTGATCGGTTTGCTGCAGAATAAAATCCATGGTCACCCGCCGGAAAACCTGCAGGCCATCTGTTATGTAACTCACTTTCCAGCCCAGGTTGATCAGCTTTTCGGAAAACTCTTTCAGATGTTTCGTATCTCCCTGATCCTTAATACTGTTGAAAATAATATTGACAAATTCCCGATTCGTACTTTCAAGTAATTCATCTGAAACACTATCCGTGTAATTAAAACCTTTCAGTGTCTCAATTTCATCAATCCACTTTTGGACGATAACATCACTGTTATCCAATACAATTTTTCTGAAATTCCTATCCATATTTTCCTCCTGCTATTTATTCTGAATCATAAATAGTTTTTTGAAAATTATATTTTATTTTTTCCTGTTAATTTTATATTTTATCATAGAATAAGTCAAAATTCGATAAAGTGTGTGTTCAAAACGGGGGGATTACATGCGGGAGGATTTTTAATCACACAAAAAAAGCATCCCTACTTCCAGTCAGAAATGGGGACACCCTTTATTGATCATACATTTCTTTCAGTCCAAGACTGATTTCCAGCGCTTTATCAATCTTTTCCATCATATGCTTATCCAGCTTTGTGATTTTGTCGGTCAACCGCTGCTTATCCAACGTTCTGATTTGTTCCAGCAATATAACCGAGTTACGGTCAAATCCATACCGTTTCGCGTTTATCTCGACATGTGTCGGGAGCTTGGCCTTCTGAATCTGAGCAGTTATAGCAGCAACAATAACCGTTGGGCTGAAGCGGTTACCGATATCATTTTGCAGAATCAGCACTGGGCGTATACCGCCTTGCTCTGATCCCACAACAGGGGATAAGTCGGCGAAATAAACTTCGCCTCTTTGAACGATCAAGTGCCTTACACCCCGATCACTGAGCGCTGTAAGTTGTTTTTCTCAGCTTCTTCTTCGGCCTGAAAAGCTTCTGAAGCGATTGTCAGATTAATATTAGCCATTTCCATATACCCTTGCTGCATCGACTCACGAAAATGCTGGACATGCTCTTCTTTTTTTTGCTCCAGATAATTTCTCGTTGCTTGACAGATGAAATCACTTAAGTCACTATTTTCATACTTCATTAGTCCATCCACCTCGTTTAGCAGGTTCTTTGGTATTCTTACTGAAATCTCCTGTGAGCTCTCTGACAAAACCATACACCTCCGACAACTTGTAAGACGATCTTTATTGAATTCTTTTTCAATAATATCATTGTATTGAATGGTTTGCAAAGGCTTCTTGGAATTATTTTTTGGAAGGCCTGTTTTCTTCCAGGCATATTTTATCTGATTTCAAACTAATATATTCTGCTGAATTATCCTGTACACATTAAACGGCTCCTGTTACTATCATATTGTTTCAGAGCGTTATTATGCCAACGAATTTTGACAGGCACTGTTTATAATTTAGTCGCAATTCAATCCGTTTTATACTTTCTTGGAACGCGCTCAGATATCATACACGGAATTTCATAATTGATTGTCTCCAATTTTTCTGCGATTTCATCGGCTTCAATTTCGTCGTCACCCTGTTTTCCTATTAACGTTACCTTTGTACCCACAGGATATTCCTTGTCAAGTTTAATCATCGTTTGATCCATCGTAATCCGGCCGACAACCGGCATCCTTTTTCCGTCGACCAAAACGTCCACCCCCTGCAGTTTACGGGCCCAGCCATCGGCATAGCCGATCGGAATAGTGCCGATATATTCCTCATCTGCCGTTGTATAAATGGCACCGTAGCTGATGGACTCACCCGGATCCATTTTTTTCACATGGATAAGTCTGCTGTGCAATGAAAAGGCCGGCTTCAGATCAATCTCATGTTCATCTTTTAACACATCCGAGGGGTATAAGCCGTACATCGATATGCCAAACCGTATATAATCATACATCCGTTCAGGAAAACGTATCGATGCAGCACTATTGCCAATGTGGACCACAGCAGGTTCATGCCAAATGGATTCAAACGTTTTAAGAAAATGGTTAAACCGGCTGTGCTGCATTTCAAAGTAATCAAAGCCTGCATCATCAGCCGTAGCAAAATGGGTGAAAATGCCGGTCAAATGAATCCCCGAGCTGCTGCGAATTTCTTCCGTGATCTCTTTTAATTCTTCTTCTGTCCGCAACCCTACACGTCCCATGCCTGTATCCCATTTCATATGGACTTTCACTGGTGAAGGGAGTGACAGCCGGTTCACATCACGGATCCATTCCTTTTGAAAGCACGTTAACGTAATGTCATAGTTTACCGCTGCCGGGACATCCTCGGGTAATATCCGTCCGAATACCAGAATCGGCACTGTAATATTGGCGTCACGCAACATTAACGCCTCTTCCAGCAATGCCACTGCAAGCATCTTCGCCCCCGATGCCAGAGCTTTTTCAGCAACTTCCACCGCACCATGACCGTATGCATCGGCTTTAACGACCGCTATAACAGCACAGTGACCGGGCAGTCTACTTCGCATTTCATCAATATTATGGCCGATTGCTGCAAGATCCACTTCAGCCCACGTACTCCGATACATTTTATTGCCCAAAGAAATCCCCTCTTTGCCGTTTACCTTACATTTTACCGAAAAAAAGCAAAAATAAAAAGCAGACCCCCTCTCTGCCAGAGTCTGCTTGCTACGCTTCATTTACTTCACTTCTTTACCTTTGACAGATTGTGCCACTTCAATTAATTCTTCCCTGGTTAATTCTTCACTTGCCAGAACAAAACTCTTTCCCCCACTGAACCACTCAATGGTATTGTCAGACAAGGCACCTATCGCGTGTCCTATATTCACGATTTCGCCTTGAACCATCTGTGGGGAGGACATGGTTGGCACGACGTCCTGTTTTTCCTGAATCAGTGTGAATTTCTTTTCGCCGGAGAAAGTCATAATAACCCTTTCGCCATTCTCCGTTTCAACCTGTGATTCCTCAACGAGTTCAGAACCTGCCATATTCTGTGGGTAAACAACGCTGAATGTGTCCGCTTTGCCATCCCCGGAAGCCGTTTCTTCAGCAGATTCTTTTGTCATATATTTCTCTCTCGCAAAATCGCCATCTTCAAAACTGGGGTCTGAATCAAATTCAGAGAAATTAACCTGTACCAAAGCATTTCGGTCTTTATCAAGCACTTCCACCATTTCCGGAGTATAGGACTTTTTATCAAAGTAAACCTTCTGGTATGGCAGATTATTGTTGCTTTGATAGTTTGTTTTGGTTTCAAAAACGTAATGATCCTCGCTTACTTTGAATTCAGCTTCATTATCTTTCAGTATATCGGTGACAAGTGATTGATAAAGGTATGGCTGGCTGCCGTTCTCCGGCCACTCTTTTTGGAACTTGAAGCTTTTATTCAATGCCGGCGACAGAACAAAAACCCCGTCTTCATTTTTCAAAATGATTTGGCTTCCCTTTTCATCTTGATCATTGTTAAGTTTCACACGATACAGATCTTTTTTCTTATGCCAGATGTCTATATTATACTTCTGTTCCTCCTGCCCGGTATTCATCGTCATTTCGGCCTTGGCTTTATATCCGTTCATGGATTCAAGGTTAGATTCCAATTTCTTCACAACATCCTCCTGGGACTGTTCGCCACAGGCGGAAAGTGTAAAGATTAAGCCGAAGATAATCACAACCCACATTCCAAACATTTTTTTCATGGACATTTCTCCCTTGTCGCATTCAAACATTTTGCGGGCTGTTAACCGACGAAGGGAAGGCTGTTGTCACGGTTTTATCAGAAATGTACGATAGACATCTGTGATGCCTTTAATGACATCGGTGGCCATCAGATCATAGACTGAATATGTCTTTTCAGTGAGCAGTTCAGCAGCTTTTCCATGTACGAAACAGGCATTGGATAACGCATCGGAAACAGTCTGGGGCTGCATGATCATCGCCAGTAAGATTCCGGAAAGCACATCACCGCTTCCGCCTTTGGCCAGACCCTGGTTACCGGCGATGCTGACTGTTTGTATGCCTTCAGGCGTTGTGATGATTGTGAACATTCCTTTAAGAATGACGTGAATCTGATATTTTTCAGCAAACATTTTTGTATATGCAAACGGTGATTGCAGCAGTTCCGGTACTGATATGTCCAAGAGCATCGCCATCTCCCCCGGATGAGGTGTCAGGACAACAGGATTTGTTCGATCATAAAGCCTTTCCAGCAGCGGCTGCAAATGGTACAGACCGTCTGCATCGACAATCAGCGGACACTGTGCTTCGACTGCCTGTTTTACCAATTCACCGGCTTCTTCATGACGCCCAAGTCCCATGCCAAGAACGGCTGCATCAAATTGGTCAAAAGGGATGGCTCTCTGACCATTCAAGAAGCCGTCCGTGTCATCCAGCGTCAGGTATGTTGCTTCCATACAATGTGATGCAACTGTCGGTATCACACTTTTGGCTGTGGCAACTGCCATCAGGCCGGCACCTGTCCGTAACGCAGCATTAGCAGTCATCGCAATCGATCCGGGCATTTCCGCATTGCCTCCGATGACCAGCCCGCGCCCGTGATTGCCTTTATGGGCATTACGCTTCCGCTCGGGCATCGTCGCCTGAAAATCTTCAGGCATCCAGATCTGCCGTTGTACATGGTTTGCTGTTATTTTCTTCGGGAGTCCGAATGAAACCGTCGACCACTTCCCGTAATAAGAGGATGTGGATTCCAAGAACGCACTCAACTTCGGGTATCCGGCGACGATTGTTTCATTGGCTTGTACCGCTTGAAAGTCCCCCATTCCTTCACCAGCCGGCAGTCCTGATGGGATATCTGCCGAAATGATATACGAAGCCGACTCATTCATAATGGTGACAATTTCATCGAGCGGTTCCCGGAGCATTCCCTTTGTTCCAATCCCCAGTATGGCATCGACAATCACATCCGCTTCTCTTACAATCACCTCGTTTTCGTGTGGCTGGCGAGTAACACGGACTTCCCCGCCACATCTGATTAATAAATTTTTGTGCAAAAGTGCATCACCGGCAATTTTCTCATTCGGTACAACCTGCACAACGGCTACAACGTATCCTTTGTCCATCAGTGCTCTGGCAATCACGAACCCATCGCCGCCATTATTTCCGCTCCCGGCAAAAATCAGAATGCGGTCCGTTTTTCTGATGCGTGTTTCAATCCTGTCTGCCATGGCCCTGCCTGCATTTTCCATCAACATCCTGCCATCAATGCCTATGTCATGAATGGCCCCATGATCCATATCGTACATTTCTTCTGCGGTGACAATATACACGCTATTCCCTCCTGCCCGCACTAGAATATATGAGACAACCTTTTCAATTATGCAAAGTCACCCGTTAAAGGATATTCACTCCTTTTTCCCTTATAAGCCCTTATAAGTGCGTATTTAAAAGGGAGGATAATAACAAGGAGCGAGAAGTTCGGTCCCTCATTGCTGCCGGACTTTTTGAACATCCTCTAAAACAACTTGCGCTACTGCATAGTCCCTGCTGTGCGTAATGGATATAAATATGTTCCAGTTCTCATAGCCGGCAACGTCCATCACCGGCGCACCATATGTATCTGTGGTCACTTCGATGTTCTTAAAACTCAGTTTACCAATACCGCGGCCTGCAGCCTTCGAAAAAGCCTCCTTCGCAGCAAATCTCCCCGCGAGGTATTCAATCTGCCGCCGATTATTTTTCAGTGCATCATAAAATGCTTTTTCCGATTGTGTCAGAATTCTGCCGGCAAATCGTCCGTTTCGCTGTACACTATGCTGTATCCGATCCAGTTCAATTAAGTCAATACCTATACCCTTAATCATAAAAATCGCTTTCCTCTCTCCGGAAAATTGTTTATCATTATACTAAAATCGCGTATTCTAGTAAGATTAAAATGGTCATACTATAGAATGCAATACTACCATTATACTACCCTGCAGCACCCGTTCATAAAACCAGGTTTTGAAGAACAAAGGCTCGGGGCGCCCGTTTAGCGACGTACGGACTGCGTCTGCGCGTCACAGGTCGCAGATGGGTCGGCGCTGCCGCGCATCGCGGCGGTTTTAGCCGATCTGCCCCTGTTGACTTATCGGACGGAGGTGAGGGAATTCTCGCTACAGCTATTAGCGCTGGAGCCGGACGCAGCTTATCTCGTCAATAAGAATATCGCTAAAAAATTCTTGTCCAGTTAAAAAAGATTTCATACATTTTCCGGAAAGATGAGAGGTGCATTCATGTTTATACGGAACGAACGCAGCGTTAAAGAATTTATGCAATTATATCCGGTTGTTGCCTGGCTGATCATCATTCAGCTTGTCCTTTGGCTTCTGACCGGCTTTTTGCACACCCCGCTTGGCAACCTGATAAGGGATTGGGGAATGGGTGTCAACTTTTACATCAGTCAGGGTGAATACTGGCGGCTGATAACATCGATTTTTCTCCATGCCGGACTCATGCATGTCCTGTTTAATTCATTTGCACTTGTTCTATTCGGCCCCGCTCTGGAGCAGATGCTCGGCAAACTGAAGTTCATCGCCACTTTCCTTGGGGCAGGTCTGATCGGCAATCTGGCTACGTTCCTGCTAGGACCTGCGCTTTACTCACACGTGGGTGCATCCGGAGCCATTTACGGCTTGTTTGGCATTTATGCTTTTATGGTTGCTTTCCGAAAGCATTTGATTGACCCGTCAAGCTCCCAAATTATCACAATCATTTTGGTGATCGGTCTGATTATGACATTTGTACGTTCAGGCATTAACGTTTATGCTCATGTGTTCGGCTTTATCGGCGGCTTTGCGCTCGCACCGCTTGTATTGAATAGTGTCCGTCCATATACACCGTGGCTGAGACGGGGATACGTTGATGACGAATCCGTCCGGTTTGACCCAAATCGCTGGCAAAAAAAGCAGCGGAATAAAAAGATTTTCAAAAGCGGTCTTTGGATTTTCCTCGGGATCCTTGTCATACTTGGACTATTCAGCAGAATATTTTAGTATAATGCTTGGGTAAGTTTTAACCCACCGCTGCGGAAAAATACTTGGTGCTTGTCGTGTTGCAAGTGCTTTCAGTGAAGCAGCACTTCTCGCAACCCGGGGCTTATTCGGTGGATGTTTCGCTCGCCGCACTGCAGAGTCTCACCTAGGTCGCTGGGCGCTGGAGCCGGACGTGGCATTTTTTTGATAAAGCATTTCTAGAGCTAAAATTTTATGCTTTCTTATCTTTTAAAAATCCGAACTGATTCGAAAACTAACTGAAGAATTTTGAATCATAGTTCGGATTTTCTTTATTTCAATACTTTTGTCCCAACCTCTTTTAATTCCTCCGCGAATACCAATCCGATAGTTCATCGGTATGTGATTCTTCAAGATCCTTGATGGTAAAGTGCGTACCTGTACCCATTCTCCCCACTATCGAAAGCGTCATGCTGGCAAGGCTCTGTAATTGATGCATTTTATGCTGTTTTTTCTCAAATGCCTGGATTCGTTTATGATACAGCATGATTGTATTTCTGCTGAAGACACGATGCCTTATCGTCAACTTTTGATCCTCCACATTAAAGCCGCCATCCTTATGACGGAGCCAGCCTAGGAACACACTGGCAATCAGCAGTAATATCGGTATCCAGACAAAAGATGGTAAGAATATGGCCGCTGCTGCAACAATCAGCAGAAACAGCACCGAAGAACGTATGATATAAAATTTCCGCGCCCGTTTCGGCAATGGTGTCAGTTCATGCTGAATCCCGGCATAATCAGGCAGAAACGTTTCCAGGAATTGCTCCACTTCATCCTGCTTCATAATCGGAAAAAGAATCGATGAAAAATCTTCCCCTTTATCCATGGAACCACCGGCAATTTCTGCATACACTGTGACATAGCCGAGCGGCTGTCTGATCACACTTTCCTGAATACCAACAGCCTGGATGCGCTTTAACGGTATGGTTGATTGTTTTTTTTCCAATAGACCGCGTGTTATAAACAGCTCATTTTCGTTTTTTGTAATCGTAAATTTGCCATATTTGATCATCGTTCCGGCAATCCCCAGAAGCCAAAGTAATAATAAGACAAAAATAACCATCACAATTAAAATAATGATCCCTAATCCGATAACCCACTCCAGTGTCTCATCATAAAATGATTCCGGAATAAATTGCTCGAGCTCGGAGAAACCGGCTGCTGTCAGAGCTAAAATGACACCGATGCTGCCTGATGTGGTTCCCGCTATAAACAACCGTTTAAAGCTGATCGTGGTGGACGGATTTGTTTGTTCCGCCGGTTCCTCATGATACTCCTCATCGTCAGCCTGTTGCTGCACGCCGGATGCTTTCAACTCTGTCCTGAGCGCCTCCCCTTCTGCCAGTTTAACCGCACTAAGCGAGGCTTCAGCACTCATGCCGGATCCTGCCGTTTCAATCTCCACCTTTGTCAGTTTAAAAATCCGGTGAATGACGCCTGATGTCAGATCGATCGATTGAATACGGTTTTTTGATATAAAGCGTTTCTTGCGGATAAAAACCCCATATTCAATACGCAGTTCATCATCTTCAATACGGTAAGTATAGCGATACCATGTCAGTATACTGGTCGCAATAAAAATGATCACCAGCCCTGCTAAAATCAGAGCAAAATACAGCAGTGATTCATCCCTGAATGTAATAAAACCAAGGATTATGGCAAATAAAAATTCCTTTACCGTTCTAATTAAATTAAAAATAATCGCTGCCGGGTGTAATCGTTTCGCTTCAAACATCGTCTTCATCCACCCTTGCCAGTGCCGAAATCCTGTCCCTCAGTTCCGATGCATCTTCCTCTACGAGAGCAGGTATTTCGTGGGTAGTAGCGGCAGTCGAAATTTCCACACTTGCCAGGTCATATTTTTTCAAAATGGGGCCCTGTTTTGTATCAACATGCTGTACACGGATCATCGGTACAAGCGTGCGTGACACAATCAAGATCCCGTGCTGAATATAAATCTCCTGCTCGAACACTTCATAGCGCCATCTCTTCCAGCGAAGTTTTGGCAGTACAAACACAAATAAAATAGTTGTTATTACGCTGATTAATACTGCTCCGGCACCATACCAATAAGAAAATTCAAATATAAAGGCCAATACGAAGAGTGCAATCGTTATTAGCCAGATTATCCCTTCAGCGATTGCAGCTGAAATTTTCCATGCCTTGATCGCATCGGGTGCAATTCGGTTAACCGGCGGCTGTCGCATAATCGTCACTTCCCCTATTAAAATTAGTTCCATTATCCTATACGGATTTATATTATCAAAGTTTCGACATTTTTAACAGTTAATGACAGTCGAAAATACTTCAGATGCTGTTATGACCGAGAGCCCTCCCCAGGAAGACATTGAAGCAAACAAAAAGACCCGGAATGTCCCCCGAGTCTTTAGCCGCCTTTTAGTTATTCGGTTTACGGTTACGGTGCTTCTGGTAGTTTCCTTTACGGTTTCGTCCGCCTTGATTGCGGCCTCCTTGCTTGCGTCCGCCCTGACCGCGTTTTCCGTAAAATTTCTTGTTCTGTGGTCTGCCTTTATTGTTCTTGCCGCCACTCTGCGTTTTTTTCACGCTGATCGGCTGAACGGATGAAATATTGACAGGGGCATTGCGCCGTTCTTTCGTCATCATTTTAAGAGCAGCAGCCACAACCGTTATAGAATCATGATCCTGGAGCAGCTCACTGGCGGTTTCCTGATAATCCTGCAACTCCTGCTGCCCGATCTTTTTCCGCAGCTTGTCTGCTGCTGCCTGCTGCTGACCGCGTTTCGCTTCCTGATACGTCGGTGGGGCCATCCGCTTCATTTTGCTGTTCGTCACTTTTTCGATCACGTTCAAATGTGCGATTTCCCTTGGCGTAATAAACGAAACAGCTTCCCCGGTTCGGCCTGCTCTGCCGGTACGTCCGATCCGGTGTACATAGCTTTCGGGGTCCTGCGGGATATCGAAGTTGTAAACGTGCGTCACACCGGAAATATCCAGTCCCCGCGCTGCTACATCCGTAGCGACCAGTACATCAACACGATTATTTTTAAATTTGTTCAAAACGGACATCCGCTTCCCCTGCGTCAAGTCTCCGTGAATCCCTTCTGCACGGAATCCGCGAGCCTGAAGTCCGTCAGTAATTTCATCCACACGCTTTTTTGTCCTGCTGAAGACAATGGCAAGCGTTGGTGCATGGAAGTCCAGATGGTTGGTCAATGTATCGAATTTCTGTTTCTCGGGAATTTCAATAAAATATTGATCGATGTTTTCAACCGTCATCTCTTTTGCTTTCACTTTGATTTCTTTAGGGCTTTTCATCAGGTTCGTGGCAATATCGCGGATTTCTTTTGGCATCGTTGCGGAAAATAACAGAGTCTGCCGCTCTTCCGGAATGTTTTTCAATATATCGCGGATATCTTCAATGAAGCCCATATTCAGCATCTCATCCGCTTCGTCTAAAACAGCTGTCTGGATACTTTCCGTCCGGATTGTTTTACGCCGCATATGGTCAAGCAGTCTTCCAGGTGTCGCGACGACGATGTGCGGTCCATCTTTCAGAGCACGTATTTGGCGTTCCATATGCTGGCCGCCGTAAACTGACATTGAGCGCACACCTTTGATTTTGCCGAGCCTGTTCAGTTCCTCGGCAACCTGAATTGCCAGTTCCCTTGTCGGAGCAACGACCAATCCTTGAATCTTCCGCTGCTGCGGATCGATTTTTTCAATCATCGGAATACCGAATGCAGCGGTCTTTCCCGTTCCTGTCTGTGCCTGTCCAATAGCATCATTTCCTTCAATTGCAAGCGGAATCGTTTCCGCCTGAATTGGTGTTGCCTCTTCAAAGCCCATTTTTTGCAATGCTTTCATAATGGCCTGTGAAATATTTAACTCATTGAATGTTGTCACTTTATAAATCTTCTCCTTCTTATTTCGGTATATATCAGTTAACGTATGATAGCTGTAAAAAGAGGCTTTTCCAATTAATGGAAAAAGGCCTCATTCGTGAACTCTCATCCAAAATAACAGTCATTTCATATTAACACAGTCACTTGGTCAATATCCACTACTTCCTATAAGGGATTGTTCAAAAAGTCCGGTAAAAATGGCAAGTCGGTATTTCTGGCTGGCTTAATTTTCCGCCTCCTGGAAAAGAAAAGCACTTTTTCCAGCGGGTGATACATGTCAAGGTAGTTTCACTTAGCTCCCTTTTTTGAACACGCGCTATAATGATTTTTTATTTGGTGCATGATAAAATACAAAGAGACACTTTAATCAGAAGAGGGGTTGTCACCCCACTGAATACTGGATCGGACAATACTGGCAGTTGGATTCCCCGCTGGATCTGCTGCCAGTTACATGCGGAAAAAGATTCAATAACGAAAAAGTAAACAAAGGAGGTTATATATGCGAATCCCTCCGTTTAATCCATATATTCCGGTTGTTATCGGTGTCATCTCTGTTTCAACCTCAGCAGTGCTGGTCAAACTGGCGGACCAGGCACCCTCAGCTATTATTGCAAATTATCGCCTGCTGCTGGCAGTGCTGATTATGGCGCCATACATCCTGCTGAAAAACCGGGACGAATTTCAATTTATTCAAAAAAGAGACTGGCTATTCTCGTCATTCGCCGGTATTTTTCTGGCATTTCATTTTATTGTCTGGTTCGAATCCCTGAATTATACATCTGTGGCGAGCTCCGTCGTTCTCGTGACATTGCAGCCGATATTTGCCTTTTTGGGAACATATTTCTTTTTCCAGGAACGTTTTTCATACGGTGCCATCATCAGTATGGTCATCGCCCTTCTGGGAAGTGTGATTATCAGCTGGGGTGATTTTCAAATCAGCGGCATCGCATTGTTTGGTGATGTGCTTGCCCTATTGGGGGCAATTTTAATAACGGCTTACTTTTTGATGGGGCAGCGGGTCAGAAAACGGCTGTCGCTAATGACTTATACATTCGTCGTATATGGCATCAGCTCGGTAACACTTTTTCTCTATAACCTGATTGCCGGCAACACTTTTTTCGGATATTCCGCCGATCATTGGCTCATTTTCCTGGCATTGGCGATTTTCCCGACTTTCCTCGGCCACACGTTATTTAATTGGGCATTGAAGTGGCTGAGCACGGCAACAATCTCAATGGGTATTGTGTTCGAACCGGTCGGCGCATCCATCCTTGCCTACTTCATACTGGGCGAGACGATTACATGGTCGCAATGGCTGGGCGGCTCAATTGTTCTGTTCGGGCTGTTTCTGTTTATCATGAGCACAACAAAGAAACGGAAAGTCACCATATCGCATCGGAATTGATTTAAAATGATTAATATCAAGCGCAAAAACGCCCCGGATGAGAGTTGCCTGGCGTTTTTGCGCTTAAATTTTGAAGTTTTCATCAATCTTTGCCGATTATGCTTTTCACAGTCATAATAACTGGTATAATAAGTACACAACACAATTGAATTGGGTGAAATGATGCGTATACAATTAATGACCGACGGCGGAGCGGACATCCCAAAACGTTTGAATGAAGCGCTGGATATAAGAGTTGTACCACTCTATTTGCAATTCCGGGATGAGGAATATAAAGCAGGTGTGACGATGGATCTGAAAGCGTTCTACCAAAAAATGGACGAATCAGATGAACTGCCGCGCTCATCCGCACCAAGCCCGAATGATTTTTATGAAGCATACAAACAGGTCAGTCCCGACACACCAATTGTTATGCTGAGTATCTCAAAGGGTTTGAGTGTCACATACGAAAATGCGGTGTTGGCTAAACATATGCTGCTTGAAGAGGAGCCAGGCAGGCAAATCGAAGTCATCAACTCCAAAACCGCTTCTTGCGGGCTTGGGCTCTTACTGTACGAAGCAAAAGCAAAAATGGACGAAAATTATACGTATGAACAACTCATTGATCATTTATATGAACGGGTTGAACAGACGAATACGCTGTTTGTGCTGAAAACGCTGGAAAACCTGATTCTCGGCGGGCGCCTTGACCGCGTGAAAGGCACCATAGCCAAAACGTTGAACATTAAACCGCTGATGCGCGGAAGTGATGAAGGTACCATTGAAGTTACTGAAAAAGTGCGCGGGGATAAAAAATCGATTAGACGTTTTGTAGAACAAATCGGTGAACACACCAAAAACTTCGAGGACAAGATCATTACGATGACACATTGCAATGCTGAAGACCGTGCCAAAAAAGTGCTTGCAGACATCCGGGAAAAATATCCTTTCATGGATGCCCATCTGACAGACATGGGCCCGCTGATCGCGACATATGCAGGTGAAGGCGGCTTGGTTATTTCGTTCTTTAGAAACTAATTCGCCGGCGGAATCTGCCTGTGTAAAAAATCATAAACCATCTTATTCAATGTAACATTATCATCACCCAGACAAATCAGATGCCTTGAACGTTCAAAAAACACGACTTCTTTCTGTTCCGAGGTAATTTCCTTATCCAGGTAATAGCCCGTTTTATACGGCACCATCATATCTTGCTGCCCGTGAGCGATCAACACGGGAGATGTCACTTTGTTTAAATATCGACGGGTAAACCGGATCAGTTTGAGGAATTCAATATTTGCCTTAAACGGCACCGTTCCCCATTTACGTTTATAATGCAAATATAAATTGTTCTGCTTAAGTTTTCCTTTGAACCCGTCAGCAACTACACCCTTAAAATCCCGTATGATTTGCCGGAATGATAAATATTTACCTGATGGAGCCAGCAATACCAGCTTATCAACATCATGTTTGGATGCCAGATAAGCTGCTATCATACCCCCCATCGAAAATCCAATCAGATATATTGTGTCCGTTTTATCTTTTAATTGTTTGAGCGATTCTTCAGCCGCTGTCAGCCATTTTTCATGTGACACATTATCCAATGCCAGTTCGCTTCCGTGCCCGGGCAATGTAGGGACTTTTATATGCCAGTCTGTATATTCTTTCAGGTAATCCGCCAACGGCCCGACTTCATATGGGCTTCCCGTATATCCATGAATGATAAGACATCCAGTCATGTCAAATTCTCCTTAAGATTCGTATATCTTCATTTTTCCTTATCTGTGCTTATTAATTCACACCAAAATAATCCGACAATGCCATAAACCCGGACAATTGTTACGAATTATCAGATCTGTGTATGATATTACCTGCTTGCTTAATCATCGGCGAGATCTGCTGGACTGTATCTGCTACTTGTCCGGCCGTTGACAGTATCTTGTCAAGGTCAAGTTCACCGTTATGGTCCTGAAAATAATATAAAGGGTTGTTTGGCTTTGGCTGATGAGGAGATGGCGCTTCAGAATAGGATTTTGTCAGCCAATTTAAAGGCTGTTTCGGTTTGGCATACATGTCAAATGCTGTTGGATAGTATAGTGCGTTGTCAGTACCGGTTGGATTGGCTATATGAGTATTAAAGTTTGCTTGGCTGTTGTAGTAGGGCTGCTGATAAGGATATGACCTTCTTAACATAGTACACACCTCTTTGAATGATCTTGCGTTATCATATGAAAACCATTCTTAAGATGTGTGAAATGACCCTTACTTGACTTTGCTATCGGTTAAAAGACGTATACGAATGATAATGCTCGGACATCCCCAGCGCATGTTTGATTTTATTGACTTGTGCGCCCAATACCACTTTTTCATCCACGAATGTCGCAGGCGTACCAAATATTCCCTCTTCCTGAAGGTCATCCAAGTATTCCTTATGCTCGGTCACATTTCGTTGTTTATAATCAATATCCCATTGATTCAATTGATCCAGCAGCTTCTCACACTGCAAGCTGTTTTCACTGGTGTATACAATCACTTCTTGTTCGTTCATTTATGCTCCCCCTCATTCTTTCTGAACAATCAATTATCTGGCTCTTGATGTATACCCGCTTTGTAACAAATTAAACACACTTTTTACAAAATCATTACATAAAATTTGTCTCACATTATTGCCGTTATTAAAATAAGAAGCAAACCTTTTGTTGCATTAGGTTTGCTTCTTTCAAGATATTCACAGAGAGCAGAGACCCCCGCCTCCGCATAACAATCATAATCCACTTTCATCATTGCCTGCTATGATTTATATCACACTTCAGGTGATTTTTTAATCATCGGGATATGCTTCGGTAAAATTGTTATGTCGTCCGGCGTGGTCCTATCAACCTCCCCATCCATATCAATTGCTTTTTCTTCAGGGGCTGATACTTTTACCGAAGCTGCCTGAAAATGAGTGAGTTCTGTTAGCTGTTGTGAATTGATATCAGGTTTGTTCATTGCCAGTAATTCCCTGAATGAAGCAAGTGTGGAGTTTTTGATGACAAGCACATCAAACTTGCCGTCATTCGGAGCGACTGTCGGCAAAGGCAGTTCCCGCGTCCCGATAAACCTTCCATTCAATATGAGAATTAGAACACCTTCGCCTTCATACTGTTCATGATCAGCATTAATTTTATACGAAAAGGGCGCTGCCTGGTTAACCGTTCGCAATGTACTCATCAAATAACTCAGGACACCAAAGCTTTTCTTTTGCTCTGCATCAATATTTAATGATGTTTCCGAAACGAGCCCGATCCCCCAAAAATTCAAAAAGTATTTGTCCGAGGTTTTCCCCACGTCCACATCGACCACTTCTCCTGCCGCAATTGCCTGGGCTGCCTGGTACAGGTTTTGGGGCATACTTAAAGTTCTGCTGAAATCATTACATGTACCCCCAGGCAAAACTGCGATCACCGGCCGCTTGTTTAAAGGCGCAATGCAGTTCACACATTCATGAAGTGTGCCGTCTCCTCCAAGAATAATCATAATGTCCACTTTTAAAGCGTATTCTCTGAAGGTGGTTTTCGCTTCTTCGGTTGATTCCGTCTGGATGACAGTCAGTTTCTTGATCGTCTTTGCAAGAACCGGAAGCGCCTGGGAAAGTTTTTGTTCGATATTTTCATTTCCGGCAGTGCCGTTATAGATGAACAACCCTTTCACATATTTCAATTTAATCCCCTTCCGCTTCTTTATCCATTACTTTACCCTATTTTAAACGAGTTAGAACATAGATAAGAAGGAAGAAGCTTTCGCATAAAAAATCCCCACAAGCCAGTGCTTCACATAGCTTGAGGGGATAGTCTAAGCAGACCTGATTATATTAATTATCATCTCCATCATTATCGTCATTGTCGTCATCATCGTCGTCGCTATCATCATGGTCATCGCCATCATCATTATCGATTTCCATCACCAGAATGTCACCTGTATACGCATTTATTTCAAGATCGGCTTCTTTCTTTTTGGATTTCATTTCGATTTCGTAATATAATTGGCCATCATCTTCATCGAGTTCCAGTTGGATAATCGTACCCGGGAATGCATCTTTTGCAATTTTTTCTGCTTCGGCTGAATCAATGACTGCCGATTTTTGTGACTGGTTATTTTTGTTACCATCACTGTTACTTTTATTGCTCAATTCCATATTGGCTTTGTCGTCCTGACCGGAGTCATTTTTGTCGTCATGGTCGTCATCGCGTGCTTGAGAAGCTTTTTTCTGACCACTGTCCTCTTTTCCGGACTTTTTCTCATTGCTGTTGGCTTTGTTTTGTTCTTTATCAGCATCGGCGGTAAATTTCTCATCGAGTTCTAAAACTTTACCCGTATTGCCATCCAGTTTAATTTCATATTCTTTGCTGCCATCGTGTAGTTCCGCTTCGTATACTGCCCGTGTGCCTTCTTTATCCAGTTCCAGTTCGGTAATCTCACCCGGATATTGCGACTTGATTAAATCCGTGATTTCCTGCCGGTCCATTTTAGGTGATGCTTCTGATGCACTTGACTGAAGCATTCCAAGCCCCAGAGCGGAAATGCCTAGTATTACAGTTAATACGATGCCAATTTTCTTTTTCATGTATTAAATCCTCCTCATTTGTTTTCTGATTACATCATATCCTCTGTAAATGAAAAGACACTGTGCGCCAGATTAGAAAATAATGAGAAAACCATTAATCTTTTTGAGAAACCGGGAGCTGCAGCTTAAATGTGGATCCTTCTTCGGCTGCACTTGAAACTGTGAGTGTGCCATCATGTGCCTCCGCAATGGTCTTCGCAATAGATAGCCCCAGTCCGGTTCCGCCTGTTTCCCTGCTTCTCGATTTGTCAATCCGGTAAAAGCGGTCGAATATTTTTTCCTGTTCCGTCTCAGGGATCCCTCGTCCACTGTCCTGCACTTCCACTTTAACATACTGGCCATCTTGTGTAACAGACAGTTTGACAGTGTCCTGACTGTATTTAACCGCGTTATCCATTAAAATATAGACAACCTGCTGCAGCTGATCATAGCTGCCGGTGACTTGAAGGATCTCTGCAGATGTACTGAATAAGATCTCTCTGTCATAGGCTCCTTTAAACGTCTCTGCTGTCGACCGGCACAGCTCAACGATATTGAATGGTTTATACACTTCCCTGTCCTTGTTTTTGGCCAGCAGCAGCATCTGCTCAACAAGTTTCTCCATCCGGTCTGCCTGTGATTCAATGGCTTCTGTGGACTCCTGCAATAATTCGGGGTTATCAGCTCCACGCCGCTTCATCAGCTGGGAATAGCTCTTGACAATAGAAATGGGTGTTTTCAGTTCATGGGAAGCATCTGAAACAAACATCTCCTGTTTCTCAAAGTTCTCCCGCAAATAATCAATCATCCGGTTAAACGTGACTTTCATTTCATATAATTCATCTTTTGACTGATCGGCTTCACTGATTTTTTTCCAGTTGCCGTATGCGGTGTTTTCCTTCATGGCGGCGGTCAGTTCCTGGACTGGCCTTGTAATAAACCGGGACAAAAAGATGCCGGCTACAATCGTTGGAATCAACATGATTAATGAGGCCACAACTAGGACGTAAAACAATGTTTCCATAGTCGACGCATGTCCTGTCAGATGTTTATAAACCTGTAATGTGACAATATTTCCGTCCTCCCAGATGATTGGTTTGGCAACAGTCGCAAAATCCGGCTGGTCATTCATTGAGATGACCGATCTTATCTCATTCGTTGAATAATTTGATGGCAGCTCTCTATAGGCATATTTCTTCATCTTTTGCGGTATAACATAGTTGCCGTTTTCATCAATGACACGAATCATACCTTCTGTTGGTACATAAGCATCCAGCAGTTCGTTTCTTGGAATATCCGGATTGCCATTTAATGTTTCAACGATTTCATTTGTTTGCCTGTTCAAATCGTCAAGTTCACTGTCCAGCGATATTGTATGAAACAAATAGTAAATCGACGTGTTAACTAGTAAAATCAATACAAGCATAAATAAACTGGAAAACATCCGGATTTTTACAGAAAGCTTCATTAAGCATGTTCCTTTATCGTATAACCGACACCGCGGACGGTCTGAATATATGGATGATCAAATGGCTTATCAACCTTCTGGCGCAAATAACGAACGTAAACATCGACCACATTGGTATCCCCAAAATAATCAAATCCCCAAACGTGTTCAATCAGCTGATCTCTGGTCAATACAACGTTCTTATTTTTCAGCAGATACACAAGTAAATCAAATTCCCTTGGCGTAAGTTCGATAAGCTGTTCGGCCCGTCGTACTTCCCGGGCATCGACATCCACAGCCAGCTCACCAACACTCAATTCTTCGTGCTGCCTGGCTGCGTCTCTGCGTGGCTGGCGAAGTTGCGCCCTGATACGCGCCAACAGTTCTTCAATTTGAAACGGCTTTGTTATATAGTCGTTGGCACCCTGATCCAGGCCGTTCACTTTATCATAAACCTCATCCCGTGCTGTCAGAAGAATGATCGGTGTTGCTTCATCAAAACGGCGTAAACGGCGCAACACTTCCATACCACTTAATTCCGGCAGCATAATATCAAGGAGCACAAGGTCCCATTCCTGATCTGTCAATAGTTCCAATGCACTTTTCCCGTTATGGGCAACGGTCGGCCGGTAACTTTCATAATCCAGTTCGAGCTGCAGCACCCGACTCAGTTTTTCTTCATCCTCGACAATTAAAATCCTCGGATTCTCCATTCCACAATCACCCGCTTCCTTTAGCTCTTGTAGTTACTATATCAAAAATTTAATTGAAAGTAGATGAGCGTGTTTTTTGGTAGGGATATGTGACAACTTAAGCCAAATGCAGTTGCAAACAAGTGTAAATACTTTCCATAACCGCCTTTTTGAAATAAGATGACACTAGGAGGGGATCGTATGCTTGCGATTGATCATATAGTCGTTGCTGCCAGAGATCCCGAAAAGGCAGCAGAAGATTTCGGAATGAAACATGATATTGTCGTCACAGAAGGCGGTCAGCATGCCAATTGGGGGACATACAACTATCTTGCTTATTTTCGCAATGACTGCTATATCGAATGGATTGGTATTTTTGATGAAACAACCGCAGCCAGATCAGATAACCCATTAATCCATTTGCTTTTCCGGGAGATTGCAGAGGGGCATGAAGGGCCAATCCAGCTTGCATTCAGGACGGAGCAAATGGATGAGAATGTTAAAAACCTGCAGAATCTCAATATTCAATATACAGGTCCCATACCCGGAAGCCGCAAACGCCCGGATGGAAGCTTTTTGGAATGGCGAATGCTTTTTCCGGAAGCAGAGCAACAGGTTTTGCCCTTCCTGATTGAATGGGGTGAAATTAAAAATACACCACGGGACCCGAAACTGATTAATGGCAAAACGATAAATTTGGTCTCGATACCCGCGGTAACCCTTGACCCGTTCATGGCCATTTATCAATTGTATTTTGATAATCAGACAGCCAAGCTCGATAATGCGGTATTGAAACTTTCTGATGAATTCCATTTTTCGATTGGCTAGTACTCGTGCGGCAATCTGCCCAACTCATACCCTTACTTGACTGAACACCTTATACCATCTGCATTCCGGCATTTATCCTCAGCAAAGATGAGGGTAATGCCGGCTTTTCCTATTGACATTCAAATATAGGTTTGAATATAATACAATCAAACATTCATTTGAATGAGGTGTAATTCATGGCTCAGGACATTTGTGATGTTACCTGTATCAATGAGGAAAAAGTCGATCATGTCAAACAAGAATTGATTAACCAGCCGATTGATAACGTTATCGGATTATATAAACTTTTGGCAGACCGGAACAGACTGAAGATAGCATCCGCACTATTAGTTGAAAAGGAACTTTGCGTCTGTGATCTTGCCAACATTATTGAAGCGACTATCGCCACAACCTCCCATCACTTGCGGAAACTCCACAAGGCCGGGATTGCCACATTTCGCAAAGAGGGAAAGCTTGCCTACTATTCATTGTCGGATAAACACATGAAACAAGTTATCACACAGGGATTCCTTCATGGAAAGGAGGAAGGCACTCATGTCGTCTGAACCGCAAACGCACCGGCTTAACGGCATATCATGTGCCAACTGTGCTCAGACATTTGAAAACAATGTAAAAGACATTAATGGCGTAGAGGATGCAAAAGTCCATTTTTCCACATTAAAAATTGATGTTGTCGGAGAAGCATCCATTGCCGATATTGAAAAAGCTGGATCATTTGAAAATATTAAAGTCATCAGGGAGAATACTGAACCTGAGAAAGAGCCATTCTGGGTGCGGCATGATAAGGTTCTGCTTGCTTTGTTGCTGGTTGTTTTTGGTTTCATCGCCAATACCATGTTTGGCAATGCACATTACCTGCCGAATTTACTCTACGGACTGTCAGCACTTGTGGGGGGATTGAGTCTCTTTAAAGCCGGTCTGATCAATCTGACCAAATTTCGCTTTGATATGAAAACATTAATGACGATCGCGGTGACTGGGGCTGCTCTCATCGGTGAATGGCGTGAAGCTGCTGTTGTCGTGATTTTATTTGCCATCAGCGAAGCTCTGGAATCCTATTCGATGGACAAAGCACGATCATCAATCCGCTCATTAATGAAAATATCCCCGAACAAAGCACGTATCAGACGAAACGGAAGCGAACGGACGCTGGCTGTCGCGGATATAATGGTTGGCGACATCATGCTTGTTAAACCGGGTGAACGCATCCCGATGGATGGCACGATTATCGATGGATTTTCTTCCATCAACCAGTCTTCGATTACCGGCGAATCAATGCCAGCGGAGAAAGCAGACGGAGATGACGTTTTTGCGGGCACCATTAATCAGGACGGTTTCCTGGAAATCGAAGTGACGAAGGAAGCAGAAGATACGACCATCGCAAAAATTATTCATATGGTCGAAGAGGCGCAGGAGGAACGGGCTCCGGCACAGCAATTCGTTGATCGGTTTGCCGCATATTACACACCGGCCATTATAGCCATTGCCGCATTAGTCGCTGTTATCCCGCCTCTATTCGGCGGCCTATGGGGCACATGGGTTTATCAGGGACTTGCGGTGCTCGTTGTCGGATGTCCCTGTGCACTCGTAGTCTCCACACCGGTAGCTATCGTAACGGCAATCGGCAATGCCGCACGTAACGGAGTCCTGATCAAAGGTGGTATTCATCTTGAACAAATCGGCACAATTGGGACAATCGCATTCGATAAAACAGGCACCCTGACACAAGGAACACCACAGGTTACGGACATTCACTTTTTCACCGACAAACGCAGCAAAGCACTCAGTTGCCTAAAGGGGCTGGAGACTAAATCGAACCACCCACTGGCAAAAGCGATTTTAACCTATTTGGATGATGAGCATCAACATATTCCATCGGCGGAAGTCCGATCATTCACCACCGTTCACGGCAAAGGCATTCAGGGTGAAATTGACGGCGAGACGGTTTACGCCGGCTCACCTGATTTCTTTAAAAGTGAGTCGGCCAAACAGATTAAGAACTATCAGAAAGCAGGCAAAACCGTCATGTTATGCGGCTCGAATGATGAGCTGCTGATGGCTGTTGCGCTGCGCGATGAACCGCGGGCCGAAAGTAAACCAGTCATCCAGA
This sequence comes from Lentibacillus sp., assembly GCF_035301675.1. NCBI lineage: Bacteria > Bacillati > Bacillota > Bacilli > Caryophanales > Bacillaceae > Lentibacillus > Lentibacillus sp. The sequence goes on from NZ_DATGTT010000062.1 coordinate 32,925, forward strand.
AATTGCATGATCTCGGAATCAAGCAGACGTATATGCTGACGGGGGATCATGCACAGACAGCCAATGCATTAAAAGACGACTTAAAGCTGACCGACGTTAAATCAGGCCTGCTTCCCGAAGATAAACTGAACTTCGTCAAAGAACAGGTAAATGGCAATATCGCCATGATTGGTGATGGCATAAATGATACCCCGGCGCTGGCAGCATCCAAAGTCGGCATTGCAATGGGCTCTGCCGGAACAGACAGTGCATTGGAAACAGCTGATGTTGCCTTAATGGGAGACGACTTGAATAAACTCCCGTATACCATTAAATTGAGCCGCAAAGCGCTGGGCATCATCAAGCAAAATATCAGCTTTGCAATCGGCATTAAAATCCTTGCCCTCTTGCTCGTCATTCCCGGCTGGCTGACACTATGGATTGCCATTTTTGCTGATATGGGGGCGACGCTGCTCGTGACATTGAATGCATTAAGACTGATAAAAATAAGCTGATCATCCGAAACGAGTGATCAGCTTATTTTATCCCCAGTGCACATACTGTATTATTTGGCTTTGTTGGTAAAAAAAGAATTCAACATTATTGAAACCGGCGTACGTCAACAGTGCAGACATCTACCCGCCGGTCAGGTCACTCGTTTCATCCGATGATCCTTTTTCATGCGGTCTAATCGATCATTAAGGCTATCTTTACGCCATCGTTCATTTCCCGGCGAATATGTTTAAGTGTTTCGACCGGACTTTCCCGGAACGGCACATTATTAATGACAATCACTTTATCTGCTTTTTGCGGCAAAGCAGGCATGCTCTCTGCTATTCCTTCTATCAGCCTGATTTGGCCATTGGTCAAACGTTTGTTTAACCGCCTTAGTGCCTGATAAACCATCACGTCAGAAGGATCTACCCCGATGATCGACAGGTTATTCCTCTGCTCCAGTGCATCTTTCATCGCCTTCCCTGAACCAAAACCTATCCCAAGCACATGGT